>NZ_QOUX01000024.1 GCF_004116265.1 Anaerobacillus alkaliphilus
ATATCAGCCAATAAATTATGTAAGAAAAGAGCAATACTAACTAACTTAGTTGTGAATTCTTAGTATTTTGTGTAAAAATCCGGATTTTGGGATTTTTACGAAAGCAACAAACTTTGCGAAAACAGCCTTTCTATAAGACAAAGTCAAAAACCTCTTTATAATAGATTAAAGAGACTAAATTCAAAATCTAGTCTCTCTTTGTGTAATACAATTAATTCAATACTTCTGCAGGTAAGACAATTTCTCCAACTTCATTATAGCCATGGATCGTTGCCTTCATTGTTTGTACAGTATGGACCTTTTCGCCTTCCATTGCCATCGTTAAATCCATAGTCATCGTAAGCTTCGTTTGATAGAATGTGTCTTTATCAATTGTAATCTCATAGTCTACCTTGTTTAAATCAAACTGAGTGAATAACTCAAACATCTCCTCAAGCTCACTTCCACCACCAAAAAATTGAGCGAGTTCCATAAACTCAGTACCTTCGCCAGTTAGCTTAAGCACGTATTCATTCCCTTTTTCAGAGAGATCAATTTGATCCACAAAACTTCGTAACATTAATAACTGTTGATCCGGGCTAAGCTGCATCTCAGAAAGAGCACCGATGTCACCTACTAAATCCATCGGAAGCTCCATCCACTGATTCATCATTGGTTCAAACATAAACACTTGCTCACCAACTAGGTACATTTCGGTTTCATATTTCCCCATCATTTCGATGTCGCTTTCCATGGAAAGTTTCTGGTGAAATGCCAACGGCTCTAATGTCATGTCAGCATCAATCATCATCTTCATCGTAACTTTTTCTGTATCATTAATCGTCATTGTTTGGTCACTTTCCATTGTCATTGAATAGCTCTCCAACGTTTCCATGACTTCTAATGAACGTTTCAAAACTTCTTCAGCATCTGTTAGATTAGTCGCAGCTTCCTCACTACAAGCAGATAATACCAGCAGGAAAGCAATTGCCGCTCCTAATACTTTTAATCGTTTAAGCATGTTTACCTCCGTAAATTTTGACTTCGATACTATATACGTAGTTTAGTAAAGAAGGTTTCAAGAATATTAGAATATGTCTTTCCACTATCAGTCGATCTGTTCAGTAATTCCCATGAATAAGATTGCTCCCGTTTCACTATCTTGAATTACGTAGAGAAATGGTCGGTTTACCTCCATTAATAATTCAAACATTTGCGCTGACTCTTCTGCAATCTCAACTGAGGTTACTGCAGCAGCTTCAGTTCCTTCTTCATTCACTTCAATAAATGTTTTATGAAGGATTTCACTGATATAAAGGTTTGGTGGCACTGGTGCTATTTTTGAGAAGTTAGCCTGTTTATCATCAAAGGCAACTTCCATTCCTAGAGTTTTTAAAGCAGTAACTAGGCTTTCCTCATATTCTAGTGTAAACCGCGGAAGTAATATCTGACCTGCTACTTGTTGATAACTACTCAACCATTCCTGCCATTGATCTATTGTTAATGTAGTTAATAACTCATCCATATTCTCTGGTAGTAATATGTCCATCACAATTCTTCCTTCACCATATGGTAGGCGAATCCCTTGAACTGCATCTTTTTCAAAGTATTGAAAATTACCCTCATTAAACATCATTTGGACTCGCTGATCCTGACCCTCAGTAGGAAAAAATGTTTGTTCACGTGTGCGTTCTTTTAAAAAGGGTTGTTGCCAATCCCCTTTAAAGTAAATTGCATTGATTAAGAATAATACGGTATTTGGATCAATATCATCCTCAACAATCTCCTCAATTTTGCCTAATGTTTTTTCTTTCACCCAACTATTTATTGTTTCTGAAGCAGTTTTAGATTGAAAGTCAAGCAAGGTTAGTTTTGCGCTGTAAAATTCACTTGCTTGATTAATAAACGCCTCATAAAAACTCTTATCCTCTCTACCCCAAAGAGAATTAGCGATAAACAATTGTACACTCGTATCTGAGTAAGTCAATATGTCCTGCAATGCTTGAAGCGAAGAATTCATATCAGCAATACTAACACCGCTTTGGTGCATAACTTTTAACATCTCTTCCCTCGTATCACCATCCGCCCCATTTACCGTCATCGCTAAAGCTAAGGAAATGCTAAGAGGTGATACTAATAAATTCTCATTTGGTTCTCTTAAATTTTTTAGCAGATCAATACTAAATTCATTTATCCCTAAAACAACATCTTTATGAACATCGTCGTTTGAAAATGAAAGGTTATTTTTCTGTTCCAGTTGACCGCATGACGCTAAAATAAGAATTAAAAATAACAATAGAAGTTTTTTAGCCATTAAAAGCTCCCCCCTTTCTTATGTTAGTCGCCTTTTTTTGCAAAAACGTTACAGAACCATATTATTGAAGAAAAGTAAAATCACCTTACTATAAATTGATTTAGATTATAATTAAACTAGCAGGTTAATCCACAGGAGCATTTATTACTTCCGAAGAACATGGAATAAGCTGAAGGAAATTCATTATTAACCCTCTGTACTTCCCTCGCAAATTCTTCTCGATCTAAAGGCACCGTGACTAAACTATTTGCTTTCTCCTGTGTATCAATGCTTGCTCCTGGTGGAACAAAGCTATTAGGCTTTAAAATCACTCCATTCGTTACGACAGCACCAGAAGAGATAAACGTTCCCTTACCGATTTGAGAATTAAAAACCGTTGAGCTAAATCCAATAAAAACATCGTCTTCTACCAAACACGGACCATGTATAAGAGAACTATGTGCACAAGAAACTCCTCTTCCAATATAAATGGAATACTTTCTGTC
Organism: Anaerobacillus alkaliphilus; assembly: GCF_004116265.1. Classification (NCBI taxonomy): domain Bacteria; kingdom Bacillati; phylum Bacillota; class Bacilli; order Caryophanales; family Bacillaceae; genus Anaerobacillus; species Anaerobacillus alkaliphilus. Next base: position 2,779 of record NZ_QOUX01000024.1, read on the forward strand.
ATTAACTATTACATACTGGTCTCTTAACCCATGAAGAATAACTCCATCCTGTAAATTTGTATGTTCTCCAATATAAAAAGGTGTACCTTCGTCAGCACGGACACTCACGAACGGGGCAATAAATACATTTTCTCTAATAGTTACATCTCCTATAATTAACGTAAAAGGACTTATGAAAACTGTAGTATGTATGCTAGGATACTTTGGGTACGGGTTAACCGACGTTGGGGGATTGTAGCCAATGAATACATTATTTCCATACATTGCACCAGATTGATTACTTAGATAGTTCCACAAACAATCCACATCCTTTTTAGATTAGTCTTTGAACTATCTTATTCTTAAATCAAATAGGCAATGAATTATATAAGAAAAAATAACATGTGTATAAGTCTGTGGAAAAGTAAAACAAAAAAAACTTCCTTAACTATAAAGGAAGTTTTTCTGATGCGGGTGAAGGGACTCGAACCCCCACGTCAAAGACACTAGATCCTAAGTCTAGCGCGTCTGCCAATTCCGCCACACCCGCGTATAAGGTTAGTTATTTTGCTGCAAAAAACTTAGTTATTTTGCTTTGCAATAAATTTGGTGAGCCATGAAGGATTCGAACCTTCGACCCTCTGATTAAAAGTCAGATGCTCTACCGACTGAGCTAATGGCTCTTGTTATAAAAAAATAAAAATTGTACTTTCGCACAACTAATTAAAGAGTGCCGGCCAGAGGACTTGAACCCCCAACCTACTGATTACAAGTCAGTTGCTCTACCAATTGAGCTAGGCCGGCATATTAAGGTTAAGGTATCTTTTTTTGCTCCAATTTGTTGAAAAACATATGGTGGAGGATGACGGGTTCGAACCGCCGACCCCCTGCTTGTAAGGCAGGTGCTCTCCCAGCTGAGCTAATCCTCCGAAGTATTGATGAAGCAAATTTCATATTTTCATAGAATGGTGACCCGTACGGGATTCGAACCCGTGTTACCGCCGTGAAAGGGCGGTGTCTTAACCGCTTGACCAACGGGCCATCTAAATTAAGTGGAACTGGCGGAGAAGGAGGGATTTGAACCCTCGCGCCGCGTTAACGACCTACACCCTTAGCAGGGGCGCCTCTTCAGCCTCTTGAGTACTTCCCCAGTCAAAAATGGCTCCACAGGTAGGACTCGAACCTACGACCGATCGGTTAACAGCCGATTGCTCTACCACTGAGCTACTGTGGAATATTAAACTTATATGGTGGGCCTAAGTGGACTCGAACCACCGACCTCACGCTTATCAGGCGTGCGCTCTAACCAGCTGAGCTATAGGCCCATATATTCATATGATAAAGCTTGTCCTGATTAATGGATTTGCTCCTGCGCCACTTCGCTTACTCTTCGCATTTCAGCAATGTAGCGTAATCAAAGAAGTAAAATTGGAGCGGGTGATCAGAATCGAACTGACAACATCAGCTTGGAAGGCTGAGGTTTTACCACTAAACTACACCCGCATATTTATAAACGATTTTCTTCTTTATAGTACTAATGGTCGGGAAGACAGGATTTGAACCTGCGACCCCCTGGTCCCAAACCAGGTGCTCTACCAAGCTGAGCCACTTCCCGAGAGTGCGCCCTGAGAGATTCGAACTCCCGACCTTTTGATTCGTAGTC
>NZ_QOUX01000025.1 GCF_004116265.1 Anaerobacillus alkaliphilus
GATAGCGAAGAGGTCACACTCGTTCCCATGCCGAACACGATCGTTAAGCTCTTCAGCGCCGATGGTAGTTGGGGGTTTCCCCCTGTGAGAGTAGGACGTTGCTAGGTAACTAAGAAAAACACATCCGATATGGATGTGTTTTTTGTATTTTAAATAAAAAGTTTAAAATAGGTTAGTTGGTATATGTGCATCTGCGTCTACTAGTAACGCTCTGAAGCAGGCTTCCTCGATGCAAAGCTGCACGGAGTTAATCAAGGAAGTATCTCAGGATGTGAACGAGATCAGTAGCTTCGTTGCTAGGTAGAAAAACACATCCGATATGGGTGTGTTTTTTTTGTGTTTTAAATAAAAAGTTTAAAATAGTTTAGCTGGTTTATGTGCATCTGCGTCTACTAGTAACGCTCTGAAGCAGGCTTCCTCGATGCAAAGCTGCACGGAGTTAATCAAGGAAGTATCTCAGGATGTGAACGAGATCAGTAGCTTTCCTGAGTCTACGAGATATGCTCCAAAATAGTATGATGCCCCACTTTTCCAATTACCGTTTCAAAGTTTAACAAGATGTTTTTCTCATACATAAAAGACCACTATACAATCAACCTTTTTCCTTATAAGATGTTTATAATTGGAAATAAACTCTTTGAAAAAAGGAAGGGTGTAAGAGTGGAAGCAACAATATTAGTAGTGGATGATGAAGAAAAAATCATTTCAATCATTGAAAATTACCTTGTACAAGAAGGATATCGTGTGTACACAGCAAAAGATGGCCTTACAGCAATAGAAATAATGAAAGCAAGAACAGTAGATTTATTAGTTCTTGATTGGATGATGCCACAAATGACTGGAATTGAGGTTTGTAGAAAGATACGAGATTTTTCAGATGTCCCAATCTTTTTTTTGACAGCAAAATCTGAGGAAATCGATAAATTGCTAGGTTTAGAGATTGGCGCGGATGACTACATTACAAAGCCTTTTTCAGTTCGGGAACTAGCTGCGAGAGTACGAATTGTCTTGAGGCGAGTTCAAAAAAGTATTGATAATAAACCTTCCCAAGTTATTACCATACATAACTATATTGAAATTGATATGGAGCGCTACATAGTTAAAATCGATCAAGTAGAAGTAACATTGACACCGACAGAGTTTAAATTACTTGCGACACTTGCGAAAAATCCTGGAAGAGTATATAGCAGGCTGCAACTATTAGAACAGGCTCTTGGTGAGGAGTATTTAGGTTATGAGCGTTCAATTGATACACATATTCGAAACCTAAGAAAGAAAATTGAAGTAGATGCCAATGATCCGCAAATTGTAATGACTGTCTTTGGAGTGGGATATAAGGTAAGGGAGATTTAAAAAGTATGGGCAGAAAAAGAAGAGACATAATCTTTTATTTTATCATTGTAGTTTTATCACTTTTAGTAGCGTTTTATATTGGTCGAATTTCAGGATTGCACCCAATACTCGCTACGAGTTTTTTTATCATGTTAGTTATTACTGTCATGCTTAGTATCTACCTTTATATTTTATGGAGAGAACGATTGAACACAACAGTCGTTGACCAAATCAAAGCTGTCGCTGATAACCCTAATGGTATCAATATAGCCACAGTAGACGGTTACGAGGGGATTATTCAATCGGTAAGGAAACTTCAGAGAGATTTAACTGAGGGAGAAAAGTTAAGAAATCAGATGGTGGCTGATGTTGCTCATGAATTGCGAACGCCAATCTCCATTTTTAAGGGACAACTAGAGTCTATAGTTGAAGGAGCAATACCTTTAACTAGAGAAAGCTTATTACCACTATTGGATGAAACCTCACGTATGTCAAAATTAATATTAGACCTAAGGCAACTAAGTCTTGCTGAAACAGGACATTTAAAGCTTGAGAGAACCTGGGTGCATTTTGATAATATGATGGAGGAGATTATCTCAATTTTAGATGTGGAAGCAGAGGAAAAGGAAATTAGGTTAAAACTAGTAGGTGCCACCAATTCTGAAGTCTATTGTGATTTAGCTAGATTGAAACAAGTATTTATCAATTTGATCGGAAATGCGATTCGCTACACAGCAACAAACGGGAATGTGGAAGTACATATAAAAAAGCTAGAAGATACTGTTGAAATATCGATCATAGATAATGGACAAGGCATACCAATTGAATACCTTCCATATATTTTTCAGAGATTTTATCGAATTGAGGAATCGCGTAGTCGTGATTATGGTGGAATGGGACTAGGGCTTGCGATTGCAAAAGAATTTGTTGTGGCTCATGGTGGAGAGATTACTGTCGACAGCGAGTTAGAAGTGGGAACAACTTTTTTAGTACAATTACCGATATTTCCGTTATCTTGACAAAATCTTAACATCTTCTTGAAAAGATCTAGAAATCAATTTAGTAAATTAAATTCAAAGAAGTGTTAGGAGGAGTAAAATATGAAATTAGTTGAAGTAAACAATCTTAAAAAGATATTTGATAATGGGGAGCAAAAGGTAGAGGTATTAAAGGGGATTACAACGAGCATAGATGAAGGTCAAATTGTTGCCATTATGGGTCCCTCTGGATGTGGGAAAACAACACTTTTAAACACTGTCTCCGGAATTGATACGATTTCTGCGGGTGAAGTCTTTATTAATGGAGTAAATCTTCATAAGATTAAAGCGGAGAAGAGAGATGAATTTCGAGCGAATGCTATGGGATTTGTGTTCCAATCCTATAACTTGATACCTGTTTTAACTGCTGTAGAAAATGTCGAATTGCCTTTACTCTGTCAGGGGATGTCAGGAAAGCTAGCTAGAAAAAAAGCAGAAGCTGCGTTAGTTCGTGTTGGCTTGAAAGAACGAAAAAATCATCGGCCAAGTGAATTGTCAGGAGGACAACAACAGCGAGTTGCTTTAGCTAGAGCGATTGTCAATGAGCCAAAGGTGGTTTGGGCAGATGAACCTACAGGAGCTCTTGACCGTGAGACTACAGAGATGGTCCTAGATTTGATTGACCACTTAAATCGGGTTGATGGGATTACCTTTGTCATTGTTACTCATGATCCAAAGGTAGCTGAGAGAGCTCATAGAATACTTTATATGGATAGTGGAGTTATTATTCAGGAACGAACAAGTAAGACACGTCCTATTTACTCTGAAAGGAGAGAGGACTAATGTTTGCTTACGTTGCGATTACTGTAGCAGCCTGTCTGATATTAAGTACAATTGTTACTGCGAAAAAATATCCGCACTTACGAAAAATGGCGATGCGAAATTTAGTGATTCATAAACAAACAACTTTATTAACAGTTGTTGGAGCGATGGTAGGTACTGCTCTAATAACGACTTCGTTACTTATTGATCATTCAATTTCTAGAAGTGTGGAACGTGTTTATGAGGAACAGCTAGGAGATATTGTTGGAGACGTACCTGCCATTGGTCAAACCATGCTATCAAAACCTTATTTTCAGGCAGAAGATCTTCAACAATTAAAGCTAGATAACCAGCGCCAAGATTGGCCAGTGGCGGATTTGTTACCTATTGTAAGTGAAGAAATGCTACTTATGAAGGTAGATCAAAATAACAACCCAGTAATTCTTAGTCCAAAAACCTATGTAGTAGGAGTCGGTAGTCATTCTGATGAACGCATCAATTTTTCAGTAAAAAATAATCAGATCATTCTTTCAGAGAGAACAGCTGCAATACTAGAGGTAATCGAAGGAGATCAGGTTATTGTTGTCGATAAACAAAAACAGTGGCATACGTTTACTGTTAATCAGGTAGTTCCAGAACAGGGGATAACTGGCTATAGAGGAACAAATAGAGCAACTTCTACAGCAATTGTATCTTTAGAAACAGCAAGATCATTAGTTGGAATGGAGGAAGCCGGTTATACAAATGTCCTGACAACTAAGTTTCCAACTCGTGGAAAGGTAGAATATTACCATTCGTATTCTCCTGGTGGTAACTGGGATACGGTACCTGTAGCTATTTATACAAGTAATGAATTAGAAAAGAGTTCGAAGCTGCTACCTATTTTTACAATTTCAAGCATTACAGCAATCATCATCGGGATGGCTTTAATTACAAATGTGTTTAAAATGGTAGCTGAAGAGCGTCGCAAAGAATTCGGTATCCTTAGAGCAATTGGGTTAAGTGAACAAGATTTGAGCCGACTCTTAAAAATAGAGGGTAGTATTTATGCTATTTTGTCTGGGTGCATTGGGATGGCATTTGGGATCGGGCTAGCCTATTTTCTCGTATTAAAAATACGTGAAATTCTCTCAACGGCTGTTGAGTATAGTAGTGGATTAAATATTCGCTATGAATTTTCGATAGATGTGCTAACGTTGTTGACAGGATTTTCAATAGGGCTTCTTATCGTTTACTTATGTATTGCTATTATTTCAAGAAAAGCTGTCAAGATTTCTATTGTAAATGCGTTAGCTGTAACTGGTGGAGAAGGATTTAGAGCAGGTAAGAATAACAAATTTTTTCCGGTAAGAATTGTTCTGACAGCTGTGTTGTTAATGTCTACGATCAGTTTATTTATTTTTACAAAATCAACAATGTATATTGAGGCGGTTAGAAACAGTGCTATACAGCCTTTAATAAACTTGGCAGTGAGTCTAGCCCTATTATTACTGCTCGTTTGTATTTTTATCATCGGGATGCCGATAATTTTCAGCATGGTAAAAACTTTATTTCGGCCCTTTCCAAAATTAAATGGAGTTCTAAACTTATCGTTTCGACATCCTGAGGTAAACCCAGCTAGAACTAGTATGTTAATCTTTATGTTTTCGTTGGTACTATTTTTAACGAGTTTTTCAGGTGTATTTAGTAAGACAATGGAAAGTCACTTTAGTTCTTTTAACAAAGATAGTGCAACAGCTGGATATGACCTCTTGGCGAAAAAATATATCTGGAACCTGGGAGAAAGAGGAACTTGAGAAGATATTAGTAACTTCGAATTATATAGATGAGAAAAGAATTAACGAGATCTCGTTAATTTCACAAGCTCATGTAGAGGAATTTTATGACATAGTAAATGGAATAGATGAAGCATTTGCTAATGCGAATACTATTACTCTTTTACAACGGGATGGTCATTTTAACAGCGATCGGGAGGTTTGGCAGGCTGTTGCGGAGGACCAAAGCTTGGTTATTGTTTCAGAGTTTCGTTTAGATCGAGATATAAGGCCTGGAGATACAGTAACTCTCGGTAATAGTCAGAAAAGAGTCGTGGCTGTTGCCAAGTACGAAGGGGATAGCTATGAGTTCCCAACCTCATATGGAATGTGGGTAAGTGATAAGGCCCTTTCTGAATTTGTTTCCGATGAGCGCCTTATTACGAAGACGGTTTTATTAAAAGTCGATAAAGCCTATTCTCTAGCTGACACTGCAAAAAGTATAGAAAAAGAGTTTACATTAAACAACATTTATCCGCTCATAAATCCTACTGAAATGGCTGTAGTTAACAGTTCATTTATATTGATGTTCTTCTCGCTATTCGAAGGCTTTAATGCATTAGCTACAATTATAGGGATTGTAGGATTAATGATTGTTATGATTAGGGTTATTCGAGAGCGACGTCAACAAATTGGAATGCTTCGAGCAATCGGCATTAGTCCAAAGCTTATTTACTGGAGCTATTTAATTGAAGGCGCTGTGATTGCGGTTATTGGTATTACAATCGGTATCGTAGTTGGGGCTTATGGTGGCGACATGATGCTTCAGTCTTTAATGAACGACGCTAATGAGGAAATAGAGAGGATTGAAGTAATTTTTCCCTATGTAAAAATTGCAGTTTATTATCTTGGCTCGCTTTTTTTAACATTGCTACTCATCGCATTGCCAGCTAGAGCAACAATGAAGCTATCACCTGCTGAAGCGACTAGGTATATAAGTTAATAGATTAGATGTGTTAAATAAATGATTAATTAAGGGGGACTGTCAGTGACTATACTTGAGGCATTTGAAACTAATAGGCTTGTGTTACGTGAGCTTGTCGAAAATGATTTAGAAGATATTTATCAATTATAATCGAATCAAGAAGTAGTGAAGTATTTAACTTGGGGACCAAGTGATAAAAAACAAACAGAAAAGAGCCTTAAGAAGCAAATTGCCATGCAGCAAGATGGAGATAGAAAAATCTTTGTTCTAGCAGTTGTTCTGAAAGAGACAAGTGTAGTCATTGGGAATGCTTTGTTTATGGTTCAAGATGATGATTTTGAAACAGCTGAAATAGGGTATTTCCTTCATTCGAGTTATTGGAAGATGGGCTTGGGGAAAGAAGTAGTCGATGGTTTGGTTGAATTAGGTTTTCGTAGGTTTGGGATGCATCGTATATTTGCAATTTGTGATACTGAAAATACGGGCTCTGTTAAAATTCTTCAAAAGTCAGGCTTTCGCTTAGAGGGGCATTTTCTTAAAAATTTGAAGGTAAAAGGAGAATGGCGTAATAACTATTTATTTGCTCTGCTAAGTGAAGAGTATTTTAGGGGCTGAGGGAGTTTGGGCTGGTTGGGGATGTAAAAAATGAGGGGGGGGGCGGCAGAAACCAGCTACTTATTGTAAGAAGTTATAAAAAACGTGATCGATTCGGCTGGAATCGATGATGGATCTGTAAGAAGTTGTAAAAAACGTGATCGATTCGGCTGGAATCGATGATGGATCTGTAAGAAGTTGTAAAAAACGTGATCGATTCGGCTGGAATCGATGATGGATCTGTAAGAAGTTGTAAAAAACGTGATCGATTCGGCTGGAATCGATGATGGATCTGTAAGAAGTTGTAAAAAACGTGATTGAATCGGCTGGAATCGATGATGGATCTGTAAGAAGTTGTAAAAAACGTGATCGATTCGGTGGGAAACGATGATGGATCTGTAAGAAGTTGTAAAAACCGTGGTCGATTCGGTGGGAAACGATGATGGATCTCTCAAATCTCCTACACCACCAAAAAAAGCCTATACCCTCATTCAGGGGTATAGGCCTTCATACTTCAATTTTTTTTACTTCTTCGGTATTTCGCAACCAGTCTCGTCACAAACTGCGCCTTCCATGTCACCGCCAGCGTTCAAGCCTTCTTCATCAATAATCTGCTGTAAAGACTGAACAAATGTCTCAGTTGGTTGTGCGCCTGTAATTGCGTACTTTTTATTAACTAGGAAAAACGGGATACTACGAATGCCGTATTGGCTAGCTTCTTCTTCATCGTGACGAACGTCGTCGGCCATTGCATTACTAGCTAGCACAGCAGATACCTCATCACGGTCCAAACCAACTTCCACAGCTAACTTTATCAAAGTCTCGTGGTCTCCGATATGCTTTGACTCTGTGTAAAATGCACGGAGAAGTCGTTCAGTCATTTCCTTCATTAACCCTTTGGTCTTAGCAAACATCGTCAAACGGTGTGCATCGAAAGTATTCGTTAATATCATCGTGTCAAAATTAAATTCCAAGCCCTCACTTGCTGCGGTCCGCGCCATATTACCACAGTTGGCTTTTGCTTGTTCAAGGCTCATCCCATATTTTTTAGACAATTTCTCATATATATTATAGTTTACATCGCGCTCAACATGGGGGTCTAACTCAAAACAACGGTAAACTACCTCAATTGGGTGATCAATCTTCTTTAGGGCATCCTCCAGACGCCTCTTGCCAATATAGCAAAATGGTCACGCAAAATCTGTCCACATTTCAATAATCATTTTATTACCTCCATTCTTATTCCTACAACACTAGTATACCTAGTATGACCTTTTGTTGACTAATTAAATGCCTAGATTTCCTTCGAAGATAAAAGGGTATGATAAAACCAACCAATACTTGGATTAGGAGAATCCTTTAAAATTAATACCTAATCTGTTATCCTACCAAGAAGAGTCTTTTTAGGTAGGTTGTTTTCGCAAAGGTTGTTGTTTTTCAAATAAGCAGCATAGGCATTGCACAAAGTTTGGCGGGCATCTTTTCTAACCTCTAAACTGATAATCGTAATTGCCACAAATTTTACGAAAAGAGCCTTTAGGAAAAAGGCAATTCAGATAGGGGGTACTAAGATGATTGACTTTATTCTAGAGAATGCGGTTGGAATGATCGTAATCATATTAGCGATTAACATTGTCTATGTGACATTGTTTACAATTCGAATGATTTTCACATTAAAGGGACAACGGTATTTTGCCGCTTTAACAAGTATTGTAGAAGTAATCATTTATATTATTGGTTTAGGATTAGTGTTGGATAATCTTGACCGTGTCGAGAATTTAATTGCTTATGCAATAGGTTATTCAATTGGTGTTTTAGTAGGAATGAAAATTGAGGAGAAACTAGCCTTAGGATACATTACTGTTAATGTAATTACGAAAGAATACGAGCCAGATATTCCGAATGCGCTTCGAGACAAAGGGTATGGCGTAACGAATTGGGTAGCACACGGGCGCGAAGGTGAACGCTTGATGATGGAAATTTTAACATCAAGAAAGTCAGAAAAAGCCCTATATAAAACAATTAAAGAATTAGATCCAAAAGCATTTATTATCTCACATGAGCCAAAAACCTTCTTCGGTGGGTTCTGGGTTAAAGGAATTCGGAGGTAAGAAAGACGTGGAAAAGAAATTAAAAAAGAAAAAATTCGTCGTTGAAACAGGTGAAACAATCTCGCAATGTCTTGATCGGATGGCATTAGAAGGATATACTCCGGTACGAAGAATGGAAGAGCCTGTCTTTCATGAAGTGAAATTGGATGGCAAGCTTGAAACGGTAGTAAAAGAGCAAAAAATCGTTTTTGAAGGGAAGTTGAACGACTAAAAACGAACGATGGAATAAGTTGTTAGAAAAAACGTTCGAATTTCGTTGACAAATCTTCTGACAAACTGCTAAGATTAAAATGGATAAACAACGTGATCATAATACTTTCTTCATATAATGTTGGGGATATGGCCCAGAAGTTTCTACCTAACGACCTTAAATCGTTAGACTATGAAGGAAAGCAACTATACTTGTAGTACTTAGGGCCTTTAATTAAATGTTTGATTAAAACCACTAGGAGCCTACTACATTTTTAGCCCAAGTATGAATTTGCTTCCTCGCATAGAGAATTAGCATTATTATATTACTTGGGCTTTTTGTATTGTTTAGAATATTCTAAAAATTATATTAAAATATAAAAATAGACTTATAGGATCATAGGAGGTCGCTATGTCAAAGCCATTAGTTGGTGTCATTATGGGAAGTACTTCTGATTGGGAAACAATGCAACACGCTTGTAACGTTTTAGAGGAATTAAATGTTCCTTTTGAAAAACGAGTTGTATCCGCACATCGAACTCCTGATTTAATGTTTACTTATGCTGAGTCAGCAAAAGAACGAGGCCTAAAGGTTATTATAGCAGGTGCTGGGGGAGCAGCGCATTTACCAGGGATGGTAGCGGCGAAAACGATTTTACCAGTCATCGGAGTGCCTGTTCAATCTAAAGCATTAAACGGACTAGACTCGTTACTATCAATCGTACAAATGCCTGGAGGAATTCCAGTAGCTACTGTAGCAATTGGGAAAGCGGGTGCTGAAAACGCTGGTCTATTAGCAGCGCAAATGCTTGCGACGCAGTATAGTGAGATTGATGAAGCAGTTACGGCAAGAAGAGCCCAAATCACACAACGCGTGTTAGAAACGAGTGAAGAGCTGTGAGACAAATGATTTTACCAGGGAGTACGATTGGTATATTAGGTGGCGGACAGTTAGGAAGAATGATGGCCCTCTCGGCGAGGGAAATGGGATTTGGCATTGCGGTACTAGAACCGAATGAGAATTCACCTTGTGGTCAGGTCGCTGACCTAGAAGTTGTCGCTGCTTATGATGACCTTACGGGAGCTAAGCAACTCCTAGATAATTGTGACGTCTTGACCTATGAATTCGAAAATATCGATAGTGAAACAGCGAACTGGTTAGAGCAGAATGGAAACTTACCTCAAGGAAGTAAACTTCTGTCTATCACACAACATCGTGGCAAAGAAAAAGTTGCGATCGAGGCTTCTGGTATAAAGGTAGCCCCATATCACTTAGTCAATAATAAAGAAGACTTAGTAACAGGAATTAATCAATTAGGTTTACCTGTAGTCTTAAAAACATGTCGCGGAGGGTATGACGGCAAAGGTCAAGTCGTCGTGAAAAATCTCAAAAACATAGAAGAAGCGTTTGATTTGTTAGCGAAATCAGATGAACTAGTATTAGAAAAATGGATTACTTTTGATAAAGAGCTTTCAGTGATTGTGACAAGAAATCCTGAAGGAGAAGCAAAAACATTTCCAGCAGCTGAAAATATTCATAAAAATAATATTTTGCATATGTCGATTGTTCCAGCTAGGGTATCAGAGGAGCTTATCCAAAAAGCAGAGGAAGTTGCTCTTCATTTAGCTGATTACTTTGAATTAGTAGGAACGTTAGCAGTTGAAATGTTCTTAACGAGCAACGGTGAAATTTTTGTAAATGAGTTGGCGCCTAGACCACATAACTCGGGGCATTATACAATTAATGCTTGTGCTACATCTCAATTTGATCAACATGTCCGTGCAATCTGTAATTGGCCACTAGGTGATACAAAATTACTAAAGCCTACGGTTATGGTAAATATATTAGGAGAACATCTACCAAAGGTTCTTGCTACAATTCCACTCATGTCTGATTGCCACCTACACTTATATGGTAAGGACGCAGCAAAAAAAGGTAGAAAAATGGGGCACTTAACTGTCTTAGGTAATACTGTTGAAGAAGCACTTGAAATTATTGGTTCTCTTGAAATTTGGCAAGAGGAAAAAATGGAGGTTAACACATGATTGAACGTTATACTAGACCAGAAATGGGCGCAATTTGGACAGATGAAAACCGCTTTAAAGCTTGGTTAGAAGTTGAGATCGTAGCTTGTGAAGCTTGGGCAGAATTAGGCGATATTCCGAAAGAAGACGTACAGAAGATTAGAGAGAATGCTTCGTTTGATATTAAACGTATTTTAGAAATTGAAGAAGAAACAAGACATGATGTTGTTGCGTTTACAAGAGCAGTATCAGAAACTCTTGGCGAAGAAAGAAAGTGGGTTCACTACGGCCTAACTTCTACAGATGTTGTTGATACAGCTTTATCATACTTACTAAAGCAGGCAAATGAGATTTTGGAAAAAGATATTACAAACTTTATTGAAATCCTAAAAAATAAAGCAATTGAACATAAAGATACTGTAATGATGGGCCGTACTCATGGGGTACATGCTGAGCCAACAACGTTTGGTTTAAAGCTAGCATTATGGTACGAAGAAATGAAACGTAACCTAGAAAGATTTAAGCAAGCAGCTGAGAGTGTTCGAGTTGGAAAAATCTCTGGAGCGGTTGGAACATATGCAAACATTGATCCTTTCGTTGAGCAATATGTTTGTGAAAACTTAGGTTTAGATCGTGCATCAGTTTCAACACAAACACTGCAACGTGATCGTCACGCACATTACATCGGAACGTTAGCTCTTATCGGAGCTTCCATTGAAAAAATGGCGACAGAAGTTCGTGGTCTCCAAAAAAGTGAAACACGTGAAGTAGAGGAATTTTTTGCGAAAGGTCAAAAAGGATCTTCAGCTATGCCTCATAAACGTAACCCAATTGGTTCGGAAAATATGACTGGTCTTGCTCGCGTTCTACGTGGCCATATGGTAACAGCTTATGAGAACGTAGCATTATGGCATGAAAGAGATATCTCTCACTCTTCAGCTGAACGTATTATTATTCCAGATGCGACAATCGCATTAAATTATATGCTTAACCGTTTCGGTAATATCGTGAAGAACTTAACGGTATTCCCAGAAAACATGAAGCGCAACATGACTAGAACTTATGGATTAATTTATTCTCAACGTGTTCTTCTTTCTCTAATTGACAAAGGAATGGTTCGTGAAGAAGCATATGACCTTGTACAGCCAAAGGCGATGGAAGCATGGGAGCGCGGGGTTCAATTCCGTGATTTAGTAGAAGCGGATGAGAAGATCACTTCACTACTAAGCACAGAAGAAATTGATGATTGCTTTGATTACAATCACCACTTAAAACATGTGGATACGATTTTTGAAAGAGTAGGACTTATCTAATTGTGAATTGACAATTTTGAATTATGAATTGCAGTGAGCTAAGCTTTGTGGTTCTTATGGTTTGACTTACCCAATTCATAATTCATAGTTTCACTTTTAGTATTTCACAACCAAATTGGAGGGGCAAAACTGTGATTAAGAATGAGCTTTTATACGAAGGTAAAGCGAAGAAGATCTATGCAACAGATGTTCAAGATGTACTTTGGGTGGAATACAAAGACGATGCGACAGCGTTTAATGGCGAAAAGAAAGATAAGATTGCTGGAAAATCACGTCTTAACAATTTAATCACTTCGCAAATTTTTGAAGCATTAAAAGCCGCTGGTATCAACAACCATTTTGTTGAAAAGCTCTCAGATACAGAACAGCTCGTTCGTAAGGTGACAATAGTTCCTTTAGAAGTTGTCGTTCGTAACGTAACAGCAGGTAGCCTGGCCAAGCGTTTAGGAATGGAAGAGGGAATTCAGTTAGATCAAGCAATCATTGAATTTTACTATAAAGATGACGCACTTGGTGATCCGCTCATTAATAAAGATCACATTCGTCTACTAAATATTGCAACTCCAGAACAACTGCAAGTCATTCGTAACAACGCAATTCGCGTAAACGAATTTTTACTTGAGTACTTTAAAAATGTAGATGTTAGATTAGTAGATTTTAAATTAGAGTTTGGTGTAACTGGTGAAGGAGACATTCTTTTAGCAGATGAAATCTCGCCAGATACTTGTAGACTTTGGGATATTCACACGAATCAGAAGTTTGATAAAGATTTATTCCGTCGTAATCTTGGTAGCTTAACAGAAGGATATGAAGAAATTTTAACTAGACTAGGAGGATCATCATGTTCAAAGTAAAAGTATATATCACATTAAGAGAAAGCGTTCTAGATCCACAAGGAAGTGCGGTTCGCTCGTCACTTCACGCATTATCATATAATGAGGTTCAAGAAGTACGTATCGGGAAATATTTAGAGCTTACTTTAGAGAAAAATGAAAATGTTGATGCTCGTGTGAAAGAGATGTGCGAGAAATTATTAGCGAACACAGTGATTGAAGATTACCGTTATGAAATCGAGGAGGTAGTACCTTCATGAGATTTGCTTGTATCGTCTTTCCAGGATCCAACTGTGATGTAGATATGTACCATGCGATTCGTGATGAACTTGGAGAAGAAGTAGAATACGTTTGGCATACAGAGACAGATTTAGACCGTTTTGATGGAATTCTATTACCTGGTGGTTTCTCTTATGGCGACTACCTACGTTGTGGTGCGATTGCAAGATTTTCGAACGTCATGGAAGCAGTGAAGAAAGCAGCGGCTGAAGGGAAACCTGTTCTTGGTGTTTGTAACGGATTTCAGGTTCTACTTGAAGCAGGGCTTCTTCCAGGGGCAATGCGCCGTAATGAGAATTTAAAATTTATTTGCCGCCCTGTCACACTTGTTGTTGAAAATAACCAAACAATGTTTACCACTGGTTATGAAGCTAGTCAAGAAATTACAATCCCTGTTGCTCATGGTGAAGGGAACTACTATTGTGACGAAGAATTGTTAAAAACACTAGAAGCTAACAAACAAATCGTTTTCAAATATAAGGATAACCCGAACGGATCAATAAGTGATATTGCGGGAATTACAAACGAGCAAGGAAATGTTCTTGGGATGATGCCACACCCTGAACGTGCCGTTGATCAACTCTTAGGTAGCAATGACGGTTTACAATTATTTAAGTCAATTTTACGTACTTGGAGGGAAGCACATGTCGTTACTTCTTAAAGAACCAACAGCAGAAATGATTAAAGAAAAACGCCTGTATGCAGACATGGGCTTAAGTGACGAAGAATTTCAAATGGTAGAAAACATCCTTGGGCGACTTCCAAACTGGACGGAAACTGGACTTTTCTCAGTTATGTGGAGCGAGCATTGTTCTTATAAAAATTCAAAAGTATTACTAAAAAAATTCCCGATCACTGGTGAACGCGTTCTTCAAGGACCTGGTGAAGGTGCAGGAATTATTGATATTAACGATGAGCAAGCTGTAGTTTTTAAGATTGAAAGTCACAATCATCCATCAGCGATCGAACCATACCAAGGGGCAGCAACTGGTGTAGGTGGAATTATTCGTGACGTTTTCTCAATGGGTGCTCGTCCTATCGCTCTATTAAACTCGTTACGCTTTGGTGAATTAGAATCTCCAAAAGTGAAATATTTATTTGAAGAGGTAGTAGCCGGGATTGCTGGTTACGGTAACTGTATTGGAATTCCAACAGTTGGTGGAGAAATTCAATTTGACCCATGTTACGAAGGAAACCCTCTTGTTAACGCAATGTGCGTAGGTTTAATCGACCATAAAGATATTCAAAAAGGGCAAGCCAAAGGTGTTGGCAACTCAGTTATGTATGTAGGTGCTAGTACGGGTCGTGATGGGATCCATGGTGCAACATTTGCTTCTGAAGAATTAGACGAAGATTCAGATGCGAAGCGCCCAGCAGTTCAAGTTGGGGATCCATTTATGGAGAAGTTACTTCTTGAAGCATGTCTTGAGTTAATTAAGTCTGACGCATTAGTTGGTATTCAAGATATGGGTGCAGCTGGTCTTACATCTTCTTCAGCTGAAATGGCAAGTAAAGCAGGTTCAGGAATTGAACTTAACTTAGATGAAGTACCGCAACGTGAACTAGGTATGACACCTTATGAAATGATGCTTTCTGAGTCTCAAGAGCGTATGTTAATCGTTGTAAAAAAAGGCCGTGAAGATGAGATTAAAGCTCTTTTTGATAAGTGGGGTCTTTTATCAAAGGTTGTAGGTAAAGTTACGGATGATAAAATGCTTCGCTTAATGTTCCAAGGCGAAGTAGCTGCGGAAGTACCAGTTGATGCTCTTGCAGAAGATGCGCCTGTATACCACAAGCCTTCTCGTGAGCCTGAGTACTTTGCTAAGTTCCAAGCACAAGAAGTTGTTGTGCCAGAAGTAACGGATGTTCAAGAAATGCTATTAAGCTTACTTGCACAACCGACGATTGCTAGTAAAGAATGGGTTTATAATCAATATGACTATATGGTTCGTACGAATACAGTAGTTTGCCCAGGTTCTGATGCAGCTGTACTTCGAATTCGTGATACAAACAAAGCATTAGCGATGACAACAGATTGTAACTCTCGCTATTTATATTTAGATCCTGAAACTGGTGGGAAAATTGCGATTGCTGAAGCAGCAAGAAACCTTGTATGTTCAGGTGCTACACCACTAGGAGTAACAGATTGCCTAAACTACGGAAACCCTGAAAAACCAGAAATTTTCTGGCAGTTAGAAAAATCAACAGATGGACTAAGTGAAGCGTGCCGTGCTCTTGAAACACCAGTTATCGGTGGTAACGTTTCTTTATATAACGAAAGAAGTGGGGTTGCTGTTTACCCAACACCTACGATTGGAATGGTAGGTTTAATTGAAGATTTAGCTTATGTAACTACACAAAGCTTTAAAAACGTTGGAGATCTTATCTATCTATTAGGTGAAACGAAACCAGAATTTGGTGGAAGTGAACTACAAAAATTAATCTATGGTGAGATCTCAGGAAAATCACCAAGCATTGACTTAGCCGTAGAAAAGAAAGCTCAACAACAATTATTAACTGCGATACATCAAGGAGCTGTTGCATCTGCTCACGATGTTGCTGAAGGTGGATTAGCTGTAGCGGTTGCGGAATGTATCATGGATGGAAAAGTTGGCGCGAAAATCGCGATTAGTGGTGAAAAAGTAACTGCGTTATTCGCTGAGAGCCAAACGCGATTTGTTATTTCTGTACCTCGTGATAAAAAGGACCAATTTGAAAGTTTAGTAGATGCTACATGCATTGGTGAAGTTGTTAGTGAGGCAGAACTTACAATTGTAAACGAAAGTGGTGAAACAGTTATCCAAGTAGCTACTTCTGATTTACAAGAAGCTTGGAGAGGAGCGATTCCATGTTTGCTGAAATCAAAGGCCTAAACGAAGAGTGCGGTGTATTTGGAGTATGGGGTCATCCTGACGCAGCTCAAATTACGTACTACGGATTACACAGCTTACAACATCGTGGTCAAGAAGGAACTGGAATTGTCGTTACAGACAGAGAAAATTTAAGCATTCATAAAGGGCTTGGACTTGTAACAGAAGTTTTCTCAAAGGGAGAAATTGAAACGTTACATGGAAACGGGGCAATTGGCCATGTTCGCTACTCTACTGCTGGTGGAGGCGGCCTGGCTAATACCCAGCCGCTATTATTTAACTCGCAAACGGGTAGCTTAGCTCTTGCTCATAATGGTAATTTAGTAAATGCAGAAAGTCTGAAGCTTGAACTAGAAAGTCAGGGTAGTATTTTTCAAACGACTTCGGATACTGAGGTTCTTGCACACTTAATTAAAAGAGGAAGCCATGAACTATCTCTTGTTGAGCGTGTGAAAAGCGCGTTAACACAAGTGAAAGGTGCTTTTGCTTTTATGGTAATGACCGAAAATCAACTAATGGTGGCTCTTGATCCTAATGGATTACGTCCACTATCAATCGGTAGATTAGGTGATGCTTACGTGATTGCTTCTGAAACGTGTGCTTTTGACGTGATTGGTGCAACATTTGAACGTGAAGTCGTTCCTGGAGAATTAATTATTATTAATGACGAGGGTCTTCGTTCAGAACGCTTTAGTGAGCCAATTCACCGCTCAATTTGTAGTATGGAATATATTTATTTCGCTAGACCAGATAGTAATGTAGATGAAATCAATGTTCACACAGCTAGAAAGAGCTTAGGGAAGCAACTTGCCTTAGAAGCTCCGGTTGAGGCTGATGTAGTAACTGGTGTTCCGGACTCAAGTATTTCAGCAGCCATTGGTTATGCGGAACAATCAGGTATTCCTTACGAGTTAGGTTTAATTAAAAATCGTTACGTAGGAAGAACATTTATTCAACCTTCTCAAGAATTGCGAGAGCAAGGGGTAAAAATGAAGCTTTCTGCCGTTCGCGGTGTTGTCGAAGGAAAACGAGTGGTTATGATTGATGACTCGATTGTTCGTGGCACAACAAGTAGACGAATCGTTAGTTTACTGCGTGAAGCAGGAGCAACAGAAGTTCATGTTCGGATCAGTGCGCCACCAATTACAAGTCCATGTTTCTATGGAATTGATACTTCTTCGACATCAGAGTTGATCGCAGCTTCAAAAAATGTTGAAGAAATACGCCAAGAAATAGGTGCCGATACTCTATCATTTATCAGTGTTGAAGGACTACTTACAGGGGTAGGAAGAAACACGGACCATGAAAATAATGGTCAATGTCTTGCCTGCTTTACTGGGAAATATCCGACAAAACTATATGATCTAGGAACAAGCGAACAAAAACCGGTGAAATGTTAAAAGAAAATTGTGAATTAGGAATTTTGAATTTTGAATTGATGTGGGTCTGAGCTTCGAAGCTTAGACTTTCATTAATTCATCATTCAAAATTGACAATTCAAAATTCAATTTGGAGGTTATCATGTCTAGTGCATATAAACGAGCTGGAGTAGATATTGAGGCGGGTTATGAAGCTGTTGAACGAATGAAGAAGCATGTGAAAAGAACGATGCGACCTGAAGTGTTAGGTGGGTTAGGGTCATTTGGTGCAATGTTTGACTTATCTAGTTTTACCCATATAAAAGAACCGGTGTTAGTTTCTGGTACAGATGGTGTAGGAACAAAGTTAATGTTAGCTTTCATGCTTGATAAACACGATACAATTGGAATTGATGCGGTAGCTATGTGTGTGAACGACATTGTTGTTCAAGGAGCAGAACCGCTTTACTTTTTAGATTATATTGCTTGTGGCAAGGCTGAACCTGCGAAAATTGAAGCAATTGTTAAAGGAATTGCAGATGGTTGTGAGCAGGCGGGCTGTGCCCTTATTGGCGGAGAAACTGCTGAAATGCCAGGTTTATATAGTGAAGATGAGTACGATTTAGCTGGATTTTCAGTAGGGATTGTCGAGAAATCAAAGCTTTTAACTGGTTCGGCAATAAGTGATGGTGACGTGATCGTAGGTCTTTCTTCGAATGGCTTACATAGTAATGGATTTTCGCTTGTACGAAAGGTTCTATTAGAAGAAGCGAAGTTAGATTTACATGAGGTTTATGGTAACCTTCAAAAACCATTAGGAGAAGAATTACTGACACCAACACGAATTTATGTAAAGCCAATTTTAGAAGTCCTAAAACAATATAATGTGAAAGGTCTTTCTCATATTACTGGCGGTGGTTTTTATGAAAATATACCACGTTCATTGCCAGCAGGTTTAAAGGCAGACATTGATTTTGGTTCATGGCCAATCCCACCAATTTTCGATCTTCTTAAAGAAAAAGGTCAATTATCGTTTAACGACATGTTCTCTACGTTTAATATGGGGATCGGGATGATTTTAATTATCTCCAAAGAAGAGGCAGTGGCTACAATTAAGGAGTTAGAACGACAAGGTGAAAAAGCTTATATCCTTGGCCGTGTGAGTACAGGGGAAGGTGTCCACATAGGAGGGCTATTTGAATGACGAAAATAGCAGTTTTTGCTTCTGGAAGTGGTACCAACTTTCAAGCAATTATTGATGCCGTCCAGAATAAGCAGCTCGAGGCTGAAATCGCCATTTTAGTTT
This sequence comes from Anaerobacillus alkaliphilus, assembly GCF_004116265.1. NCBI lineage: Bacteria > Bacillati > Bacillota > Bacilli > Caryophanales > Bacillaceae > Anaerobacillus > Anaerobacillus alkaliphilus. The sequence goes on from NZ_QOUX01000025.1 coordinate 18,749, forward strand.
GTGATAAGCCAAATGCGTTTGCTATTGAGCGGGCAAAAGAAAATAATATTGATGTTTTTCAGTTTATTCCTAAGAACTTTGAAAATAAACAAGCCTTTGAAAAGGTTATTCTAGAACAGCTACGTTCTCACGACGTAGAGTGGATTGTCTTAGCTGGTTATATGAGGTTGATTGGAAATACATTATTGTCAGCGTTTGAAGGGCGCATTATTAATATTCATCCATCCCTTTTACCATCGTTTCCGGGTAAAGACGCGGTTGAACAAGCGTACGAGGCAAAAGTGAAGGTAACAGGTGTTACCATCCATTATGTTGATGCTGGTATGGACACTGGCCCAATTATTGCTCAAGCGCCAATTTTTATTGAAGAGAACGATACGGTAGATATGGTCCGAATGAAAATTCAACAGGTAGAACATAAACTGTATCCTGATGTCCTAGCTAAACTATTAAACGAAGTTGAAAGTGAGGTTTAACACAAATGAAACGTGCTCTTATAAGTGTATCGAATAAAGAAGGAATTATCCCTTTTGCTAGTCAGTTAGTTGAACTTGGTGTGGAAATTGTCTCAACAGGCGGAACGAAAAAAGCGATTCAAGAGGCTGGCATTCCTGTCATTGGTATTTCTGAAGTAACTGGGTTCCCTGAGATTTTAGATGGTCGTGTAAAAACTCTACATCCGAATATTCACGGTGGATTACTTGCGATGCGTGAGAGTGACGATCATCTAGCTCAATTGGCAGAGCATAATATCCAACCAATTGATTTAGTTGTTGTAAATCTTTATCCGTTCCAACAGACGATTGCAAAGCCAGATGTTACATTTGCTGATGCAATTGAAAATATTGATATCGGTGGTCCAAGTATGCTTCGTGCTGCAGCAAAAAACCATAAGCACGTGACAGTTGTTGTTGACCCTCTTGACTATGAAACTGTGATCAGTCAGGTAAAAGAAGAAGGTGCTGTAAACGGTGAGACTCGCGCTCGACTAGCAGCAAAAGTGTTCCGTCACACAGCTTCTTATGATGCGGTTATTGCTGAATACTTAACAAATGAAGTAAAAGAAGAGTCTCCAGAATCTTTAACAGTTACGTTTGAGAAAAAACAAGATTTACGTTACGGGGAAAATCCTCACCAAAAAGCAGCTTTTTATAAGAAGCCACTAGGTGCAGAAAGTTCGATTGCTAATGCCACTCAATTACACGGCAAAGAATTATCCTACAACAACATCAATGATGCAGATGCTGCTTTAGCACTTGTGAAAGAGTTCACTGAGCCTGCGGTAGTAGCAATTAAGCATATGAACCCTTGTGGTGTTGGTGTTGGTACGACAATTGAAGAAGCGTACGACAAAGCTTATGCTGCTGATCCGGTCTCTATTTTTGGTGGAATTGTTGCTCTTAATAAAGAAGTAGATGCAGCTACTGCATTGAAAATGAAAGAAGTATTCTTAGAAATTATTATTGCTCCAGCATTCACCGTAGAAGCTCTAGAAATCTTAACATCTAAGAAAAATTTACGTTTATTAACATTACCGTTCACTGCTGCGGCTAAAGTAGAGAAGCGTTTAACTTCAATCCATGGCGGCCTATTACTTCAAGATGAGGATACATTTGGACTTGAAGAAGCGACGGTAACAGTTGCAACTAAGCGTGAGCCAACAGAAGAAGAGTGGGCAGCGTTAAAGATGGCTTGGAAAGTAGTGAAGCACGTAAAATCTAATGCGATTGTTTTAGTGAAAGACAATATGACAGTCGGTGTTGGCGCAGGACAAATGAATCGTGTTGGCTCAGCAAAAATTGCTATTGAACAAGCTGGAGATGAAGTTGTTGGATCTGTCATGGGCTCTGATGCATTCTTCCCAATGAATGATACAGTAGAAGCGGCAGGAAAAGCTGGAGTGACAGCAATCATTCAACCAGGCGGTTCAATTCGCGACGAAGACTCAATCAAAAAAGCCGACGAGCTTGGAATTGCAATGGTCATGACAGGAGTAAGACACTTTAAACACTAAAATAGAATTATGAATGATCAATTTTGAATTGTGAATTGTTTTTTTGCAGTGCTTCGGAGCATTACTAAATCTAATTCATAATTCATAATTCATAATTGACAATTGAAAAAGGGGTGAACGGATTGAAGGTTTTAGTTATCGGTAGCGGTGGTCGTGAGCATGCGATTGCTTGGAAATGTGCTCAAAGTAAGAAAGTTGAGCAGGTATTTGTTGCACCTGGGAATGAAGGTATGTCCAATATAGCAACGCTTGTACAAATCTCTGAAGCAAATACGAATGACCTCATTCTTTTTGCTAAGCAAGAGAACATAGATTTGACGATTGTAGGACCTGAAGTACCGTTACTTAACGGACTTGTAAACGAATTTCAGGAAAACGGATTAGTTGTATTCGGTCCAAGGAAAGAAGCTGCCCTAATTGAGGGAAGCAAATCGTTCGCAAAAGAGATCATGCAGAAGTATCAGATTCCTACAGGTTTCTTTGAAACATTTACAAATTTTTCTGAGGCAAAAGCTTACGTTGAACAAAAAGGTGCCCCAATTGTTATTAAAGCAGATGGACTTGCAGCAGGGAAAGGTGTTGTTGTTGCGATGACAGAAGCTGAAGCAATTGCTGCTCTTGTAGATATGCTTGAAAAAGATACCTTTGGTGATGCAGGTAGAAAAGTAGTGATTGAGGAGTATTTAGCTGGAGAAGAACTGTCTCTAATGGCATTTGTTAACGATGAAGTGGTAATTCCGATGGTAGGTGCCCAAGACCATAAACGTGTATTTGATGGGGATGAAGGCCCGAATACTGGTGGAATGGGTGCATATTCTCCTGTACCTCAATTTAGCCAAGAGGACGTGGAAAACGCTGTTGAGAAAATCCTAGTTCCAATGGCAAAAGCAATGAAACAAGAAGGCAGAGCCTTTACTGGGATATTATATGCTGGGTTAATGATGACTGAAGCAGGGGCAAAGGTTATTGAATTTAATGCACGGTTTGGTGATCCAGAGACACAGGTTGTCTTGCCTAGGTTAGAAAATGATCTTGTTGATGTTTTACTAGCATTGTTAAATGGTGAACCAGTAGATTTATCGTGGTCAAATAATGCTGTTGTTGGTGTTGTACTAGCATCAAAAGGTTACCCAGGTAGCTATGAGAAAGGTAAGAAATTTTCTGGCTTAGAAAACCTTTCAAAAGACTCATTATTATTCCATGCCGGATCTAAAAAAATAAATGGTGACTTTGTCACCAATGGCGGAAGAGTCTTATTACTTGCGAGCGTTGCTCCCAATTTATTAGAAGCCCAACAAGCAGTTTATAAGGATATTATAAACATCGAGTCAGATTCATTATTTTATCGAAATGATATTGGAAGTAAAGCAATTAAGCAGATGCAAAAAAATTAAGGGCGTTTCCCTTTGGCTTTTTTCGTATAAAAGTAAACAACGGCTACGACACAGCCAATAAGTAATGCATAAATAAACAGGCTATCTAATGCGAACTCTAAATAGTTATTCATTACAGTCACTCCTTTTTATAATGAATGCTGACCCAGTTACTGAGTCAGCATTTTTTAAATTAGTTTTAGCTTGGGTTTACTACTTCTTCCTGTGAATCTGCGTTTGAAGTTGTCATTTCTTCCATTTTTTCTTCAAAAAGATAAGTTAATGGACAGAAGCGAGTAAGCCCCTCTGCAACCTTCATGGCACCCATCATTGCCACTAAGATTGGTGTGCTACTATATGGTCGTTTTACAAGCTTAGATGTAGCCCAAGCTAGTACAGTAAAACCACAGGTTAAACGGATAAAAGAGTTAACAAGGCCAATATTAGGTGTTACTTTTTTCATTGTTCTTCACGACTCCTTCTTTTTTTCCAAAAACTTTTTGGAAATTGTCAATAAACTTTAGTGTGTTAAATGGCGAAAATATGTTACTATAGTGGAAACACATTTTTAGAGCGCTTACAGACGCTTTTGCGCATCGTGTAAATAAATATTAAACTTACGAATTGGGTGATAAAATATGGTAGCAGAGAGGTTTGAGCGCTGGACTAAAAAACAAATACGTACACAGCTTCAAATCCTTCGCGGTGAGGTTGCCCCTACTATCTGTTTGACGAATGCAACCTACTTAAATAGTGTGCGAAAAAAATGGCTTCAAGCCAATATATGGATATATGAAGATCGAATTATCTACGTGGGCAATGATATGCCAATAAAAATGGATACAACAGAAGTGGTTGATTGCAGTAATTCCTTCCTTGTACCTGGTTATATCGAGCATCATGCACATCCGTTTCAGTTATATAATCCCCATACTCTTGCCGAATATGCATCCGTACGTGGGACAACAACACTGATGAATGACAACATGGTTTGGTTTTTAAATACAGACAAAAAGAAAGCGCTTACAGTAATTGAAGACTTAGATAGCAAATTACCAACCTCTATGTTTTGGTGGGCTAGATATGATGCCCAAACGGAGTTAAACCATGAAGAAGAAGTTTTTTCTTATTCAACCATGAAGGCCTGGCTCGAACACCCACTAGTAGTGCAGGGAGGCGAGTTAACCGCTTGGCCAAAGGTGTTAAACGGGGATGATAGTTTGCTCCATTGGATGCAAGAAACAAAAAAATTATCAAAGCCAATTGAAGGGCACTTACCAGGCGCCTCAGAACGAACGCTCACACAGATGGCTTTACTAGGAGTAAGTAGTGATCACGAAGCAATGACAGGAAAAGAAGCTTTAATGAGATTAGATCTTGGTTACACTACATCATTACGGCATTCATCTATTCGTCCTGATCTACCAAAGTTAATTACTGAACTATTAGAAGCTGGTTTAGACGATTTTAGCCGTGTTCTAATGACAACAGATGGTTCGACACCTAGCTTTTATGAACAGGGTTTTATGGACCTGTTAATTTCAATTGCGATTGAACATGGAGTTCCAATTGAGGACGCTTATGGTATGGCAACGTATAATGTAGCTAGGCACTATCGATTAGATGATTGCATTGGTATGATTGCCCCTGGAAGAATAGCTCATATTAATATTCTAGAAAAACAAAATAATCCGTTTCCAACGTCAGTTTTGGCAAAAGGCCAATGGGTGAAAAAGGATGGAGTTAATTGCTATCCGGCCATTCATTTTCCGTGGAAAGAATATGGAGCTGCACCACTTAAACTAGATTGGGAGTTAACGAGAAATGATATGCACTTTTCCATGCCACTTGGAGTTGAGATGGTAAATGCAGTTATTTTAAAGCCATATCAGATTTCAATTGACGTTACCCAAAATGAAATACCTGCTGAGAGTGAAGAAAGCTTTTTTATGATGATTGACCGTAATGGACGATGGTTAATTAATACAGTTATAAAAAAATTCGCTAAAACGGTATCAGGATTTGCCTGCTCTTATTCAAATTCTGGAGATATCGTTATCATTGGTAAAAATAAGACTGATATGTTACTAGCATTTGATCAATTGAAAAAGCAGCAGGGTGGCATTGTATTAGTTGAAAAGGGAGAAATAATTAATAGTATTAAACTAGATATTTATGGGGTTATGTCTAGTTCGAGTATGGAACAGGTGATTGAAGAAGAAAAACAATTAGTTTCCATGCTAAAAGATAGAGGTTACATGTTTGATGATCCAATTTATAGTTTGTTATTCTTTTCATCTACACATTTACCCTATATTCGAATTACACAAAAAGGAATTTTTGATGTAAAGAAGAAAACTGTACTCTTTCCTTCGATTATGCGTTAAACTATAAAAGGGAAGCATCTAAGGTAAAGGATGGTAGAGAATGAAAAGGTTTACATTAAGTTTAATTCTTTTGTTTTTAATCATGTTTATAGTTGCTTGTAACAAGGATGAGTCTTCACATGTGGTTGAAGAACCAGGTGAAGTAGAAGTTGAGGAAGAAATAGAAATCGAACCAGTTGAAGAAGAGGAAAAAGAAGTGTTTTTAAATACCTATCCTTTAACAGGGATAGGTACCAATGAAGAGGTAAGTCATCGGGCATTTGGTGTGATGATTGAGAATACCCGTTCAGCCAGACCGCAATCAGGTATTTACCAAGCGGACTTGGTGTACGAGGTGCTTTCTGAAGCAACAATTACTCGATTACTTGCGTTTTTCCATAGTGAAAGACCTGAAATTATTGGGCCAGTACGTAGTGCGAGGGATTATTATATCCGGTTAAATAATGGGTATAATGGTATTTATGTATCGGCTGGTGGAAGTCCCCAAGCGTTCGCCATGTTCCAAAGTGGACAAGTTGATTTCATTAGTGGACTAGACTACGATGGTCGATATTTTTCACGTTCTTCTGCGAGAAAAGCACCTCATAATTTATATACGAGTTATGATAATTTACTTAAGGCCGCAGAACATGCAAAACGTTCATTAACAGTTCCGGTTCCCCCGCTCCCGTTTTTAGAAAAAGGTGCTGTAGTTCTAGGGGATAAGGCAAACGAAGTAAGCATTAATTATGGTAGTAATGCTAATAATGTTGTTTATCAATATGACGAAGCCGAGAAAAGATACATCCGCATTATTGGTGGAGACCAAAGCTTAGATCTGGAAACGAAAAATCCTGTATTGATTGATAATATCTTTGTTGTTGAAATGGGCCACCGAGTAATAGATGATGTTGGCCGAAGAGCCATTGATATAACTTCAGGGGGGAATGGATTTTTAATTCACCACGGAGTTGTCCAATCTGTTCAATGGACAAATGTCGATGGACAAATCCTACCAATGAAAAACGGAGAAAAAGTAGGTTTTGTTCAAGGGAAGACTTGGATTAATATTGTTCCAAAACTAGATTCAAATGTAACACTAAATTAACAGGTTAGAGAAAGGATGGTTTAGATGCAAATTGATAAACTAAGAGGAAAAGAACTAGATCAATTATTCTTATCAATTCTTAGCTTGAAGGATTTAGAAGAATGCTATCAATTTTTTGATGATCTTTGTACGATAAATGAAATTCAATCTTTAGCACAACGTCTTGAAGTTGCTCGTATGCTTCGTGAAGGATTTACATACCAAAAGATTGAAGCTGAAACAGGTGCAAGTACAGCGACGATTTCCCGTGTAAAGCGTTGTCTAAACTATGGCAACGATGGATATGAGATGACCCTTGAACGTGTTAAAGAAGGGCAATTCAATCAAAAGAATATTTCTGATAAGTAGTAGTAAGTACAAAAAACATACTATTCACCAGACGGGTGAGGGTATGTTTTTTTCTTTTTATTATATACAAATTGGTAAATGTGGCAATATGTAGTTTTTCGTCGAAATTTGTAGTAAATGATCTAAAGAAGACTTATAATTAAGAATAAACCAACAAACTTGGGGGTCTCAAAATGAACATTGTAGAGAGTGCACAAAAGCAAGACATTAGGATGAAAAACTTATGGATTTTGATTGCATTTGGTATTTCATTAGTTGCGGGATTAGGTTATTCAATCATTACCAATGATGTCAATCGAATCTTTTTATATGGGAGTGAACTTATTGTACTAATCATTCTATATTTCTTGTTTCATAAAGTAATAAAAAATAAAGAACAAGTGTATCCTTTTGTATTTATAATCTTTGTCTATCTGATGACGATCTTATCTATTAATCTGTTTGGTGGAGGGTTATCTACTATACTTATTTTAAACCTTCTATTAGTCTTTTCTACCATTCACATGTATCAAAATATCTTTGCCTTTGGTTTCATATTTGGCTTAGTTGGTCAAATTATGAACAAGCAGCTTGCGACTCAATATACAGAAATGATTAATAATGAGTTTACAGTCATAATGTTAGTATATTTTTTAATCGGACTAATTTTGTTTGTGTTACTTAGACTAAGTAAGTTGCAGTCAAATAAATTAGCGGAAGTATTAGCTCAATCACAATTAGATGCGGAAAAGAAAGAACAAGAACGTACTTCACTGCAAGAAAATGTTTCTATAATTAGTAGTAGTATTTCTACTATTAATGAGCAGCTTCAAAGTAATTTACAATCTCAAACGGAGATGTCGATAGCCATTAACGAAGTCTCAGCAGGCTCACAATCACAAAGTGAACAAATTTCAGAGATAGCTCAAAACGCACTAGACACGATGAGTGGCATGAACAAGCTTAGTGTTGAATTACAAGAACTAATGACTAGCTCAGGTAAGGCACAAACAGTTTCTCAAACTGGTTTAAAAAAGGCTGACTCTCTAAACACTAGTATGAACGATCTCGAAAAAACAATTAGAGAGTTGAATGACAACTTTACAACGCTTTCGAAAAAAATCGAACAAACAAATAGCTTTACGGATAAAATTAAAGAAATTTCAGAGCAAACAAATTTACTGGCTCTTAATGCATCAATTGAGGCTGCAAGAGCAGGTGAGGCGGGTAGAGGGTTCTCAGTAGTGGCCGATGAAATTCGTAAGCTGGCTGAGATAACAAATGTAACTGCTGCTAAAATTACAAGTAACCTTACTGAGGTTAATTATAGCAATGGTGCTGCCTTAGAGAAAATGACTCAGAGTAGCACAAAACTTACAGAAAACCTGGATGCAACAATCGGGGTGAAAGATGCTTTTACCACATTGTCAGAGACACTTTTAAACCTTACAACGAAGTTTACACAATTTGAAAGCTTGGTTACTAATGTTCAATCGAACACTACGAAAGTAGAAGGTTCAACTAATGAACTAGCAGCCATTATTGAAGAGGCATCAGCTAGTTTGGAAGAAATGAGTGCTACACTCGAAAGTTTAAATGATGACAATAGAAAAATTGCTACTCATTTAGAAGAAACTTCAGTTAAGGCTGAAGAATTAGTTAAATAAATTTTATAAAGGTGCTAAGAAGTTGGACTCTTAGCACCTTTATTTTTGCTTTATCTAAAAAAGCCGCCGAACATCTTCATGAGGGGTCCCATTTGACCAACGAGTCCTAATGTGGATTGAACTCCGTTTCCTATTTTATTAAAATCAAGTTTTCCCGACTGATCTCTTATTAGAGAATGTGGAAATTGCGGAGCTTGTTGCTGCATTTGCCCTGGATTTTGTTGCATTTGCCCTTGTTGAGGTTGGAAAAAACTATTTGTAAAAGGGTTTTCCTCTTGTACCGGCTGATTTTCGTAGTTAAAAGGGAACCCCATTGGATTTTGGTTCAGCATGTTGAATGGAAAAGAACTGTTCATGTTTGGCGAATTTGAACCTCCTCCACTTGGTGGGTTTTGCTTAGCCATATTAAAAGGAAATTGATTCCCCATCATACTAAATGGGAATGACTGGCCCCCACCGCCCATAGGACCTTGCTTCATCATGTTAAAAGGGAAAGATTGTCCTGATCCACCCATCATACTAAAGGGAAAAGATTGCCCTCCGCCACCCGTTGGGTTTTGTTTCATCATGTTAAACGGAAATTGACCACCTGCCATTGGATGTTTCATCATTTGACTTTGAATAGCAAATGGGTTAAACCCCATCTGATTTTTTCTAAATAATGCTGAAAAGGGAAACATTGTAACCTCCTTAGAATTGTATGAATTCCTCTTACTTAATCCTATCTAGTTCATCTTAGCTTATGTGAAAGACCTAAGTTTGCGAGGGTATTTAACTAGGTAACTATAAGAAGAGGACTGCCTATTTTAAATGACACTGTGTATATGTACAGTCAATAACGTGGACATTTAAATATATTAATAGGGAATTAGGACAAATGGAGGGATGAAAACGATGAGCCATTATTATAATCTTTGCTGTCAGCATAAAGGCAAGGTTGTTACAATTTATGAAAAATGTGGAAAGATGCACGTGGGTAAGATTGTTCATGTAGACCATCAACACGTCTACATTGAGCCTATGACTCCTGGTGTTTCAGGTTATGGTTGGGGCTTTGGCGGCTGGGGCTGGGGCGTTAGACCTTGGTTTCCGATTGCTTTAGCAGCCATTGGTGGTTTTGCCTTAGGTTCTGCTTTCTTCTGGATCTAGTGAACAAAAGTGAAGGTTTAGCCATTGCGCTATAACCTTCACTTTTTTTCTTTTAATCATGCACTTAATTCGCCTATTTTCATAAACTGGTAGTGAAAAAGGAGGCGTGGAAATGAATAAATTTTGGCCAATGAATGGTGGAGGTAACGGTGGCTGGAAAAAGGGGATGCCTAATTTTTTAGGTGAAGATTTCTTTTCCGATTTTCAAAACTTAATTTTTGATTCGAGTGGTCCAAAGCTTAATATTTACGAATCTGGTAATGAATTATTAGTTATTTTTGCTTTGCCGGGATTAAAGCTTGAAGAAGTAGATATTTACGCATATGAACGCACTCTTGAGGTCAGAGGAACGCTTCATGTAGATTATAGCGGTTTTCGTCTTATCCAAGAGGAATTAGCCCAAGGACCATTTAAACGGACAGTTGAACTTCCATACCCAGTGAGAGACGATAAAGTTGACGCCTCATATCAACGGGGCGTGCTAGTCATTCATTTACATCGATTAATACGGTCAACGCCTATAAAAAAGAAAGTCAATATCCAAAACTTAGACGAAGAGTAAAAAGAGCTGGTTAGAACAGCTCTTTATTTTTTGACAGGAAATGGGCTAGTTCCACAGAAAATTCGCAATTTGTCTAGGCATTTATTGACTAGCGAAGGAATATAAATAGGTTAGTATGTGCTCCTGCCTCTCGCTGAATGACATCAAGAAGTACATCTGAATTTAAGAGAAAAGGATGTGATACACGGTGGGATTTTTCGACAATCATGGCTTAAGCTTTCGAAAGAAAAAAGCTCTTGAAAGTGATCGCCACACGGATCTACTCGGAATAGAACATGCGAAAAAGGAAGCGAAAATTCCGGAGATTGAAAATGAGAAAATATTGCAAAGATCATTAAAATATGGCTTGGAGGCAGCTCCATCCATAGGTGATCGAACAATTTCAACATTCACCAGAGAACCACGCCCTGCATATGCAGGTATTCCGACATTTTTACGTACCCCATTTTTAGAGGATGTGCGTAAAGTAGGAGAGTATGATGTAGCGTTTATTGGAGTGCCGTTTGATATTGGTACAACATATCGAGCTGGGGCTAGATTTGGACCAGAAGCAATGCGCCGAATTTCTAAACTGTATACAAGTTACAGCTATGAAAAAGGTGTAGATTTAGCGGAATCGTTAAAGATGTGTGACGTCGGTGATGTTTTTACGATTGCCAATATAGAAAAGAGTTTTGACCAAATATATAAAGCTGTATCTCATGTATTTGCTCAGGGAACATTGCCAGTGATGTTAGGGGGAGACCACGCCATTGGTTACCCATGTTTAAGAGCAATTGCAGATAACATTGATGGAAAAGTAGGAATTATCCATATGGACCGCCATCTAGACTTACAGGAAAAAGACATGGATGAGAGGATGCATACAACACCTTGGTTCCATGCCACAAACATTCCAAATGCGCCACCCTCTAACCTAGTTCAAGTTGGTATTGGTGGCTGGCAGGTGCCGCGTGAGGCTGTTAAAAATGTAAGGAAGTTCAATACAACAGCTATTTCTATTTTTGATATCGAGAGGTTAGGAATTGAAAAAGTAGCTGAAATTGCCCTTGAAAAAGCATGGCAGGGTGGAGCAAAAGCAGTTTATCTAAGTGTAGATATTGATAGCTTTGATGCTGGATTTGTACCAGGTACAGGATGGCCAGAGCCAGGTGGTTTCCTACCACGTGAAGGATTGAAATTCTTAGATATTGTTGCAAGAGAAGGAATTTGCGGAATGGAGTTAGTTGAAGTATCGCCTCCATATGATGTAAGTGACCAAACCGCGTTGCTTGGTACACGAATAATCGCCGACGTACTAGCTTCTATGGTCGATGCAGGAAAGCTAGGGAAGAAATTTACGTAAGTTGTCTACCTAAGGTGCCAGGCACTTTCTTTTTGAGGTGCCTGGCACCTCAAAAAGACAAAAATATATAAAATGTATTTTTCAGGTGGACAACCATATGGGAGGTGAAGAGATGCTTGCGATTGATATCCAAAATGTAACCTATAGTTACCCTGATACAACGACGGCCATTGAAAATATCTCACTACAAATTCCGATGGGGTCGAAGATTGCTCTACTCGGACCAAACGGAGCAGGTAAGTCCACATTACTTCACCATTTAAATGGTTTGAAATTGCCGCAAGAAGGATCGATCTCGATAATGGGCGTTCCTCTAAATAAAAAAAGTGCAAAACTCATTCGCCAAAAAGTGGGGTTGGTCTTCCAAGACCCAGATGACCAAGTAATTTCTGGGACGGTTTGGGAGGATGTTCAGTTCGGTCCTAGGAATCTAGGGTTATCCGAGGAAGAGATTGAAGCCGTGTGTAACGTAGCTCTGGGATCAGTTGGAATGCTTGAGTTTAAACAAAAAGCACCTTATCAACTTAGCTACGGTCAGAAAAAGCGAGTAGCGATTGCGGGTGTTTTAGCTATGAAGCCAGATATCGTGATTTTAGATGAACCGATGTCTTACTTAGATCCACAGGGACAAGATGAAGTGGCTGCTCTTCTTCAAGGGTTGAATTTCATGGGGAAAACGGTTCTATTATCTACACACGATGTTGACTTTGCCGTTTCATGGGCAGACACAATTATTATCATGAAAGACGGTAAGTTATTAGAATATGGTGGACCAGAGCTCTTGGTAAATGAAAAAATAGTAAGAGAAGCAAAGCTACATTTACCTAGGATTGCAAGATTGTTTCGAATGATCCCTGACTTAAATCTAGAAAGGCTCCCAACAAACGAACAAGAAGCAGCTCGTCTACTTTATAAATTGTTGAACTTCCAAGAAACTAGCTTTAAATAAATGATTAATTAAAAATCCTTGAGGAACATGCTTAGTGAGGCTTTACAAGAATTCATCCCCTAAAAATACTTTAGAGCACACGGCTTCATTTATTTCGTGTGCTCTAAAGTCTACTCCTATGCTCCATTGAAATCTTCCATTTCCTCCATGTTCTCCATAGCTTCTGTATCGAGGTCGTTAAATTTTATTTCGCCTTTTTCTTCTAGGAGTTTTTTAAGATTTTCCGCATCAGTTAAAGCTGAAAGTCCTATGTTAAGACTTCCGGATAGCTCCTCGACGGTTAATTCCTGAATTTTATAATTAATATTTTCAATGTTAATCGGTTTAATATTTTGTACCTTTTCTTTTAACTCTTCATTTTCTTTTTCCATTTCTTCTAGTTTGTTTTGCAAGTTCTCAAGTTTAGTAATAACTTGATGAGCGTAATCATTTTTAACTGGAACTGGCTTTATCTGATTTATTTGTTCAGGATTTATCTCTTTTTTATTTTCTATATTAGTATCTTTCACCTGATTTTCCATATAAAACTGTTCCGCATCCATGTATTGCTGATAATAGGCCGGGTCTACATATTGTTGGTCCATATAGGTAGGAGCATACTGCTGATGTTGCTGTTTAAATTTGCATTGGGATCGATCCGTACACCCCCAATAACAAGGCTGCTGATTATAATAATAGAAGTAAGGCCATTGGTAGTAATACATTTCATTCACCCCTGTTGTAGTCTCTAGATAGAGTATGAAAGATGGGCTCTGGGCGTTCACCTATTTTGAAAAAAATTCACCACTAATTTCAAAAGAAAATTAGTGGTGTTCGATTTCTTATGATCATAACTAAGGAATAATAATTGGTGGTACTCCCATCGGTGGATTAAACTCAATAGGTTCACCGTTTTCCTCATTATTTTCTTCTTCACCGTTTTCAGGCTCTGTTTCTTCATAATTACCTTTAGGAAATTGGGCACTAGAAGAGCGATTATCAGTAAACACAGTTTTTCCAATGTTCAAGGAACCAATGGTACTAATTGAATTTACTCGTATGTTTCGTATGTTTATTTGCATAAAATTCTAGTCCTTTCCATAAAAATTAAACTTGAGCTTGAACCTGATCTTGAATGTTAGGGTCATTATAAAGGTTTGCATTATTAAATTGCAATGGAGCAAAATTTGCGTCACCTGGATGGTGATACCCAGTGTTATTCTTAATATTACCTTGGAACCCTTTCAAAATAGAATTCCCAAAGTTTACTGAGGCATTTTCCGAAAGGTCATTAACTCTAATTCCAACAATGTTATTCATGTGAGTAGGAAACATAAGCTTCTCCAATCATTTGACTAAATTTGAGTTTGCCCTTGGTCGACAACATCCGGATCGTTCGTCAAGTTTGCATTATTAAATTGCAAAGGTGAAAAATTAGCATCCCCTGGTTGTAAATAGCCTACATTCGACTTTAAGTTACCTTGAAATCCTTTAAGGATAGCGTTACCGAAGTTAACCGATGCATTTGCCGATAAATTGTTCATTCGTATACCAACGATGTTATTCATATGAGTAAAAAACATAATGACCTCCCAAAGATTAAATTTGTGCCTGAACTTGATCTTGAACGTCCGGATCATTCGTTAAGTTTGCATTATTAAATTGTAGTGGTGAGAAGTTAGCGTCACCAGCTTGAGCATAACCTACATTCATCTTAATGTTTGCTTGATGGCCTTTATGGACGACATTACCAAAGTTGATAGAGGCGTTGGAAGAAGCACTGTTAATTCGTATCCCAAGGATATTGTTCATATGTGTCAACATAAACATCCTCCCGTTTTTTGTCCTATACTCTTATCGTATGTTCGAGTTGGGATGATGACACAGAAAATCTAAAACAATTAAATGTAGGAAACTAGCCTAATTCTATAGCAAAAACCCAATTTTTGAATAACTATATATTGTTATGATAAATTGCTTTAGGAGGTTTGTTTTGAAATGAGAATTCATATTACGAAAAGGGGAGAAACCCTTTACGATGTAGCTGATAGGTATAAGATGGACGTTAACGTCCTGTTTGGACATAATCAACATGTTGATCCACATAATTTACAGGAAGGAATGCAACTAACAATCCCTTCTTTAGTGGGCCTTCCAGGTGTCATGGATGATAAGCTTGATGGAAAAGGAAATGTGTGTGCCTACGTATCAGATGAGCCGGTAAAATATAATAAATTAAACGTTCAGCACTGGCCTTCTCAAGATTATACAAAACCATTCTTTGGGACACATCATAATGAAATGGATTTTACAAATCCTGTTTATTATCCACAACACACAACCTACCATGCTCCAACACCAGTGCCACACCGTTACCAGCAACACCAAGAGCAACAACAATATCAATATCAACCACAGCAACAGCAACAATACTATCAATACCCACAACCACCAAACTGGAATTATTAATAAGGAAAGAAGCTAGTTTTTGAGAAAATTAGCTTCTTTTTTGTCTAGCTAAATTGTAAGCAAACGTGACGAGATGCTGCGTATTTCTAATTGGAAGAAACTAATTGTAAATACTCGCTATGTATTGATGAGTATAAAAGCATTTTTTGATATAATAACCGAATGAGGATATGAGATAAAAAAGGAGCACAAAAAATGCTGGAATACCATGAATGGAAACATGTATTTAAATTGGATCCAAATAAAGAAATAAACGCTCACGATCTTGAGCGAATTTGTGAGTCAGGAACAGATGGCATTATCATTGGCGGAAGTGATGGTGTAACAGAAGATAATGTCATAGATCTTCTCATGAGAATTCGACGCTACTCTGTGCCTTGTGCTTTAGAAGTTTCTTCCATAGATGTAGTAATTCCAGGGTTTGACTATTACTTTATCCCTTCTATTTTGAACAGTAATTCAACAGATTGGATTACAGGATTACATCATCAGGCTGTAAAAGAATTTGGAGCAATTATGAATTGGGATGAAATTATTATGGAAGGTTATTGTGTCTTAAACCCGAATAGTAAAGTTGCAGGTTTAACAGAGGCTAATACTGAGCTAGCGATGGAAGACATTGTAGCCTATGCCCAAATGGCAGAAAAGATGTTCCGGTTCCCAATCTTTTATTTAGAATATAGCGGAACTTACGGAGATCTTGAAGTAGTAAAAGAAGTAAGTGATGAACTACAAACAACGAAGCTCTTTTATGGCGGCGGAATCCAAACGCTAGAGCAAGCGAAAGAAATGGCACAATACGCAGATACAATCGTTGTCGGAAATATTATTTATGATAATCTAGAAACAGCACTTTCTACTGTGAAATGTAAATCTTAATTGTGAATTAAGATTTAAGAATTATGAATTGTTGAGGGACAAGCTATGCAACATTTTACATTCCCCATTTTGCATTCTAAATTCTACATTTTACATTCTACATTAATTACTTTAAAATAAAGAGAACATATGTTTTGGTGGTGGGGGTAAAAAATGAACGCACAATCAATATTAAGTGGATTAAATAACGAACAACGTGAAGCTGTAAAGCATACAGATGGAGCCCTATTAATTATGGCTGGTGCTGGCTCAGGAAAAACAAGAGTATTAACAAACCGAATTGCCTATTTAATTGGTGAAAAACAAGCTGCGCCATGGTCAATTCTAGCAATCACGTTTACGAATAAAGCTGCAAAAGAAATGAAGGAACGTGTCAAAAAAATTATTGGCCCTACAGCAGAGGATATCTGGATTTCTACATTCCACTCGATGTGTGTCCGTATCTTAAGAAGAGACATAGATCGAATCGGTGTGAAACGAAGCTTTACGATTTTAGATCCAGGTGATCAACTGTCGGTAATTAAGCAAATTTTAAAGCAAAAAAACATTGATTCTAAGAAATTTGAACCTAGAAGTTTATTAGGTAGTATTAGCAGTGCAAAGAACGAGTTAAAGACGGTTAAAGAATATCAACAAATTGCAAAAGGCCCTTACGAATCAACTGTTGCTGATGTATATGAAGCATATCAAAAAGAACTTCGTAAAAATCATGCGCTAGACTTTGATGACTTAATTATGACGACAATTCAATTGTTCAAGCAGGTTCCTGAAGTTCTTGAATTTTATCAACGAAAATTCCAGTATATTCACGTTGATGAGTATCAGGATACAAATAGAGCTCAGTATATGCTCGTAAAAATGATTGCCGAGCGCTACAAAAACATTTGTGTAGTAGGGGATTCCGATCAGTCAATCTATCGCTGGCGTGGGGCTGATATTACGAATATATTAACGTTCGAGACTGATTATCCAACTTCAACAACGATTATGTTGGAACAGAATTATCGTTCAACAAAAACTATTTTACAAGCGGCAAATCAAGTTATTAATAATAACCTGAACCGTAAGCCGAAAAATTTATGGACAGAAAATCAGCAAGGTGACAATATTGCTTGCTTTATTGGCGATACTGAACATGATGAAGCTTACTTTGTTGTTGGAAAAATTAAAGAACTAATGAAGGAACATGATTATAAGCTTACCGACATGGCCATTTTGTACCGCACAAATGCTCAGTCACGTGTGATTGAGGAATTATTAGTGAAATCCAACATTAACTACAACATTGTTGGCGGGACTAAGTTCTATGATCGTAAAGAGATTAAAGATCTTTTGGCTTATTTACGTGTTGTGGCCAACCCTGACGATGATATTTCATTACGACGCATTATCAATGTACCTAAGCGCGGAATTGGCGCAACAACGATTGAGAAAATTGCTGATTTTGCAGGGGCTCAAGGAATATCTATTTTCCAAGCATTACATGAAGTTGAGCAAATGGGCTTAGCCAAAGGAACTACGAATAAACTTGTCGAATTTATTGATCAAATGCGTGGCTGGGTACAGCTTGAAGAGTACTTATCGGTGACAGAGCTTGTTGAGGAATTACTAGAAAAGACGGGTTATCGAGAAATGCTTAAATTGGAAAAGACAATTGAATCACAGGCCCGTTTAGAAAATATAGATGAATTCTTATCTGTTACGAATGAGTTTGAAAAAAGAACTGACGATAAATCATTAGTAGCATTTTTAACAGATTTGGCGTTAGTTGCAGATATTGATAAAGTTGATGAAGACGAGAATGAACAACAAGACTCTGACCGTGTGTTATTAATGACTTTGCACTCGGCAAAAGGATTAGAGTTCCCGGTAGTCTTCTTAATTGGGATGGAGGAAGGTGTATTTCCTCATAGCCGCTCTCTTTTTGAAGAAGAAGAGATGGAAGAAGAAAGACGACTTGCTTATGTAGGAATTACACGTGCAGAGCAACGCTTATACTTGTCTTGTGCAAAAATGAGAACGCTATTTGGACGTACGAATACAAATCCGCAATCTCGCTTTATTAAAGAAATTCCAAGCGAAGTACTTGAATCGTTAAACGAACAAAAAGAAGCACCAGCTTGGGCGAAAACATCAAGACCTAGCCCAGCAGCCGCTCCACAGAGACAACGAATGATGGCATCTTCCCGTCCGCAAATGACAACAACTGGTGGCGATCAATTCTCTTGGCAAGTAGGCGACAAGGCTGAGCATAAAAAATGGGGCATAGGAACAGTCGTTAGTATGAAAGGTTCTAGTGAGAATGTCGAACTGGACATTGCTTTCCCACAACCTATTGGTATCAAACGTCTAGCAGCTAAATTTGCGCCGATAAACAAAGTTTAGTAAATGTAGAATGTAGAATGTAAAATGCAGAATGTAGAATGTTTAGAAATGCTTCGTAGCACTACGAAAAAATTCTACATTCTACATTCTTAATTCTACATTATCTCTACATTCTCAAAGGAAAGGACGAAAAAAATGGATCGTATGGAAGCTGAAAATAAATTAGCTGAATTAAGGGAAAAGCTTGAGGAATACGGTTATCATTACTATGTATTGGACAAACCGATTGTGTCTGATGCCGAGTATGATCAAGCTATGAACGGGCTAATTCAGATTGAAAATGAGTACCCAGATTTAATTACAGAAGACTCACCTTCTGTCCGTATTGGTGGTGAACCACTACCTCATTTTGAGAAGGTTCAACATGAAATTCCGATGTTAAGCTTAGGGAATGCCTTTAACGAACAAGATCTTCGTGATTTTGATCGCCGTGTAACTGAAGGCTTTGGTGGTGCTGTAACTTATGCTTGTGAGCTAAAAATTGATGGGCTAGCAGTTTCACTGAAATATGAAAAAGGACGCTTTGTCCTAGGGGCAACTAGAGGAGACGGTACAACTGGGGAAAACATCACAAATAATTTAAAAACAGTACGTTCCATTCCGATGAGGTTAAAAGAAGCAGTCGATTTAGAGGTTCGTGGTGAGGCTTTTATGCCCAAGAAGTCTTTTGAGAAGTTAAACGAAGCAAAACGAGAAGCGGGTGAGGAACCATTTGCTAACCCGCGGAACGCAGCGGCGGGGTCTCTTAGACAATTGGATCCAAAAATTGCTGCAAAGAGGAATTTAGATATTTTCCTATATTCGCTTGCACAAATCAAAGATAAAGAGCTTTCTTCCCATACTGAAGCTCTTGAATATATGAGTCAGTTAGGCTTAAAAACAAACAAAGAAGCACGACACTGTAAGAACATTGATGAGGTTATTGAATATGTGGACAGCTGGTTAGACAAGCGTCCTCATCTGCCATACGAAATTGATGGGATTGTTATAAAAGTAGACTCATTAGAGGCTCAAAAAAAGCTTGGATTTACAGCGAAAAGCCCAAGATGGGCGATTGCTTATAAATTCCCTGCTGAAGAAGTGGTGACAACCTTGGAGGGGATTGAGCTAAGTGTTGGTCGTACTGGAGTTGTCACTCCAACAGCGCTTCTTACACCAGTACAAGTGGCTGGGACTACTGTAAAAAGAGCTTCACTACACAATGAAGACTTAATCCGTCAAAAGGATTTAAAAATTGGCGATAAAGTAGTAATTAAAAAAGCGGGTGACATTATTCCTGAGGTTGTAAATGTACTTGAGGAACTCCGGACTGGAGAAGAAGTAGAATTTCATATGCCTACCCATTGTCCTGCGTGTGAAAGTGAATTGGTGCGTTTAGAAGAAGAGGTAGCCCTTCGTTGTATTAATCCAAAATGTCCAGCTCAAATTCGTGAAGGTCTAATTCACTTTGTTTCAAGAAACGCGATGAATATTGATGGCTTAGGAGAACGAGTGATCACCCAGCTATTTGAACATGAATTAATTCAGGATGTTGCTGATATATATAAGTTACAAAGAGATGAATTACTAAATCTTGAACGAATGGGTGAAAAATCTGTAGACAACCTCTTACAGGCAATTGAAACGTCTAAAGGGAATTCATTAGAAAAACTTTTATTTGGTCTAGGGATTCGTTTTGTTGGTGCAAAAGCGGCGAAGACTCTGGCACAGCATTTTGAGAACATTGATGGATTACATGAGGCAAGTGAAGAAGAGTTAGTTGCAATAAATGAGATCGGTATTAAGATGGCAGAATCGATCGTTCGCTACTTTAATACCCCAGAGGTCGGGGAACTTATTTCAGAGTTAAAATCCCTTGGAGTAAATACAGAATATAAAGGTCCGAAAATTGAAGTTTCTGGTAATTCGATTTTCTTAAACAAAATAATTGTCTTAACTGGTAAGCTAGAGATATTATCAAGAGAAGAAGCAAAAGAAAAGATTGAGGCACTGGGCGGTAAAGTAACAGGCAGTGTTAGTGCCAAGACCGATCTTTTAATTGCTGGGGAAAAGGCTGGCTCGAAGTTAACGAAAGCAGAGAGTTTAGGTATTGATATTTGGAATGAAGAAAGATTAGTGGAAGAATTAAATAAATAGTCGGGTGGGTGGCTTACGAGTCATCCTCCGAGCTGTGTTTAGGTAGAGGAGGGTGTCATTTTGAAACGTTTCGTAAGTGTACTAGCGATAACGACACTTTTTTTATCGGGATGTATTGGGGTACTCGAAAAAGAAGAAGAAATTATAGTTATTGAAGATACAGAAGATGATGAGCAGGTTATTATTAGTCCAAATTTAAATACACCAGAAAACTATTACCGAACAGTTCTGCATGAAGGAGATTATCGCCATAGTGAAGCTAGAGGCTTAGTGCCACATGCTGTGTTTAATCGAATTGATATTAATCAACTAGAAATTGGATTAATGGAGCTAGCTTCTACGAGGTTTTCGCAAAATCAATATTTCTTTCAGGAAGGTCAGTATTTAGAGGGATCATTAATTAATCGATGGCTACGAAGATACAATCCAGAAATGGAAAGCCATCGTGAAGGCTTAAATCCACCGTTAGGAGAAGGCGATACGGAGAGAGAAAAACATGAAAATCAACCGTCTTACTTGTCTCATATTATGGAACACAATTATTTAAAGGGTGTTGAAGACGGCGGGTCTCTTGAATTAGGTGGCTTAGTATTGGGGATCTCTTTAAACTCAATGTATTACTATCAAACGGAGGTTGGTGGTCCATCGTTTGAAGTTCCTTTAGATGAAGAGGACATATTGGCAGAAGGAAAACGAATTGCGATTGAAGTATTAAACCGAGTTCGTGAGAGAGACAACCTAGCTAATGTTCCAATTATGATTGCCCTTTATAAAGAAGAAGTTCGGAGATCACTAGTACCTGGGACATTTATGGCCATGACAGTGATTGAACCAGGGAAACGTATTGAACGTTGGGAAACCATTAATGAAGCGTACTACTTTTATCCGTCAAGGCAAGCCACACAGGATTTTCGGGAAGACGCCAACCGCTTTGCGAACTTTAAGCAGGACATCGACGGCTTCTTTGACAATTATGTAGGTGTTGTAGGCAAAGGTCGCTATAAAAACGATCAACTTCAAGAGTTAACGATTACAATTAACTTACAAACTAGCAGCAAAGCAGAAATTATTGCAATGAGTCAATATATAACCGATCGAATGAAAAAACATTTTCCAACCACACTAACGGTTCAAATCTACTTAACATCGTTAGAAGGCGCTGAGAGTATTATTGTCCGACACTCAGAACAAGAACCTTTTGTGCATATTTACCGTTAAAAACAGAAACGGCTATCAATGTGATAGTCGTTTTTTGCTATGGAAGTAAAGGAATAAGCCTAAGATTGTGGGTGTGAAATTGGTCAGTTCAATTGGACTGATTTATTTTTTTTTTTGTAATGAAAAAAGAAATAAAATTATATAGAAATAAAATTAAAAATCAAGCTATTTTATACTTTGTTCAAAAAAAATTCAAATTTATTTAAATTTAGTTAGGTGTATTTATATTCTTATATACAGGAGAAAATGCGTTGTTCGGCATAAAAGGTGAATAATTATACTAATAGAATTTTATTTTGCTAACTTTCCGACTGTTCGGTTAATTACTTTGTGTTATATTATCAACTATCTTCTTATATGTATAGGTTAACAGTGCTTTTTAGTTAATGTATAAAGCTGTATAGGAAAAATGTGTCTGGGGAATAGGAGGTGGAAATATGGAGCACGCATTATCAGCAGCAACCTGGTTTTGGTTATTTATTCCGATGCCATTACTAATCGTGCTATCTGTCATCACATATTTTACTGAAGGGAGAGAATAACATTGGAAACAGCAACGTTAGTTACGTTTATAGTTTACTTAGTTGGGATGCTGGCAATCGGTCTTTTTGCTTATCGAATGACTAGCAATTTATCAGATTATGTTCTAGGAGGAAGGAGGTTAGGTGGGGGAGTCGCCGCGTTGAGTGCGGGTGCCTCTGACATGAGTAGTTGGTTATTGCTAGGTTTACCTGGGTACGCATATATTGCTGGTATGGAAGCGATTTGGATTTCCGTAGGTTTAGCTGTTGGGGCATACTTAAATTGGCAGTTTATCGCTACTCGCTTACGAAAGTACACTGAGATTGCAGGAGACTCTATTACAGTACCTGATTTCTTAGAAAACCGTTTTCGAGATGACTCAAAAATTCTTCGGGTAATTTCTGCATTTGTCATCTTAATCTTCTTCGCCTTTTATACATCTTCAGGTCTTGTCGGAGGAGCTTATTTATTTGAAGCTTCATTCGGATTAACTTATACTCAGGCATTATGGATAGGTGCTATTGTAATTATTTCATATACGTTCTTAGGTGGATTTTTAGCAGTCAGCTGGACAGATTTCTTCCAAGGGATCTTAATGTTCTTGGCTCTAATCATTGTTCCGATAGTTGCTATTGCTGAAATGGGTGGCTGGAGTGCAACGGTTTCAGCGGTAGGGAATGTGGACCCAGCTCATCTAGATGTATTTGCTGGTGTAACAGCGATGGGGATTATTTCTTTAGCTGCTTGGGGCTTAGGTTATTTTGGTCAACCTCATATCATCACGCGTTTTATGGCTGTGAAATCGTCTAAAGAAATTCCTAAAGCTAGATTAGTAGGGATGAGTTGGATGGTATTAGCATTGATGGGAGCAATCTTTACTGGATTTGTTGGGATTGCTTACTTCTCAGCAAATGGTCCAGCAGATGCGATTGCTGATGGCGCCCATGAAACAGTATTTATCCTATTTACCCAAATCTTATTTAATCCTTGGGTATCTGGTTTCTTACTGGCAGCTATTTTAGCAGCAATTATGAGCACAATTGACTCACAATTATTAGTATCTTCAAGTGCGATTACTGAGGACTTCTATAAAGCTATTTTTAGAAAAAATGCTAGTCAAACTGAACTGGTTTGGGTCGGTAGAGCAGGGGTTGTCTTAATTGCAATTATTGCGATTATCCTCGCTTACAATCCGGAAAGTTCAGTACTAGATCTAGTATCATATGCGTGGGCAGGCTTTGGAGCAGCGTTTGGGCCTGTCATTATTCTAGCATTGTTCTGGAGACGCATGACTCGAAATGGTGCATTAGCTGGAATGATCGTTGGTGCAGTAACAGTCTTTGTCTGGAGTGAGCTATCAGGTGGTTTATTCGACCTATATGAAATTGTTCCAGGATTTATCTTTGGCTGGATTGCCATTATGGTCGTTAGCTTAATTGGTAAAGAACCATCGCAAGAAATCTTAGATGAATTTGATAGTGTAAAAACTAGTAAAATATAATTATTTGTGGAAAAAACACACCTTTAGATGGTGTGTTTTTTCCATTTTTGTTAGAATAAGAGAAATGGTGTCGAAGGAGGAAGAAATGGAGCAATTGCCAATTCATGCAGCAAAAAAATTCGTTAGCAAGTTTCACCCTAACTGCGATGCAGCCTTGCTAGCAGGTAGTGTTGTAAGTGGCCAAGCAACCGCAACTTCCGACTTGGATATTGTCATATTTGACCGCAATCAGTCTCATTCCTATAGAGAGTCTTTGGTAGAGTTTGGCTGGCCGATAGAGGTATTTGTACATAATCTAGATTCTTATAAACCATTTTTCGTTAGTGATTGTGAAAGGGCGCGACCGACGTTACCGAGGATGGTGTCAGAAGGAGTAATTCTTAAGGACAATGGGATTGTTGTTGACATAAAGAACGAGGCAAATGAGTTGCTGGCAAAAGGACCAGAGAAGTGGTCGGGTGAAATCATTCGATTAAAAAGGTACTTTATCACTGACGCTTTGGATGATTTGCTTGGCGCAACTGACCGATCGGAGGAATTACAGATTGCCAACACTTTAACAGAACTTGTTAGTGAATTTGTATTAAGAACTAACGGGCACTGGATCGGTTCCTCTAAATGGGTCATGCGGACGTTGAAGCAGTTTGATGAACAGTTCGCTCAACAGTATTTTGAGTCATTTGATCTGTTTTATCGGACGGGGGATAAGGCAGACGTTGCTGACCTAGTCGAAGATGTTCTACGTCCTTATGGAGGAAGATTGTTTGAGGGGTTTTCGATAGGGAAGAATAGTTGAGGTTGTATTGTAGGTTTTAGTGTAGGTTAGATCGACGTTGCTGCGCGTGTTTACCAGTAACTAGGAGAATTGTGTAAGTGGCGGAGATCTTGCTGCTGGTATTTTCCAGTGATTAGGAGAATTGTGTAAGCGGCGGAGATCTTGCTGCTGGTATATTCCAGTAACTAGGAGAACCTTGTAAGCGAGAATGATCTTGCTGCGTTTATTTACCAGTAACTAGGAGAAAGTTGTAAGCGGTAATGCTCTAGCTGCGTGTGTTTACCAGTAACTAGGAGAAAGTTGTAAGTGAGAATGATCTTGCTACTTGTATCTTCCAGTAACTAGGAGAATGTTGTAAGCAAGAATGATCTTGCTACTTGTATCTTCCAGTAACTAGGAGAAAGTTGTAAGTGAGAATGATCTTGCTGCTCGCATCTTCCAGTAACTAGGAGAATATTGCAAACTAGAATGATCTTGTTGCTTGTATCTTCCAGTAACTAGGAGAATCTTGTAAGCAAGAATGATCTTGCCGCTCTTATTTTCCAGTAACTAGGAGAGTATCGTAAGTAAGAATGATGTAGGCGCATGCAATTCTTGGCTATCACATAAAAAATTTAGCTCAAAGTTAGCAACAAAACATATCCACCTATATCTCAAACATTTTTCTTTAAAATAATGAAACCTAACTTTGTAAAAAACCGTAAATACTACTATAAAAAGTTATAATTTCATTTAAGTTGAAATTTACTAAATAAGGAGGGGTTTTTATGTTTGAATTTTTTAAACGAATTAAGACGGTAGTTAGTTCTGAGCTTAACAGTGCGCTTGACAAAGCGGAGGATCCAGAAAAAATGTTAGATCAGTATGTAAGAGACATGAGTGCTGAAATCAGGGAGGTGGAAGCAGCGACGGCAAAAATGATTGCCGAAGAAAAGTTGTTTAATAAAAAGGTCAATGAAGCACGAGACATGGTTGAGAAGCGTGAACAACAAGCATTACAAGCGTTACAAAGCGGTAATGAAGATTTAGCAAGACGTGCGTTAGAAGATAAGCAACGATTAGCAAATGAATATGTACAGTTAGAACAACTTCACCGCAGTACGGCACTTCAAGCAGAAGACTTAAAAGAAAAGCTGAAGCAAATGAAATCAGAATTCCGTGAGATGGAGTTAAAACGAGATACATTGAAGGCGAAAGCTGGTGCAGCGAAAGCAAAAGCACAGATGAACCGTTCGTTATCGTCGATGAATAACGGAGGATCTAAGCAAGGCTTTGAGCGTATGGAAAAGAAGGTTATGCAATTCGAAGCTGAAGCTGAGGCAAGTGAAGACTTACGAGTGGCAAACCAAAGCTTAGATAAGGAGCTAGATGCCCTTCATAAAGAGAGCAGCGTTGACCTTGAGCTTGCCCGGTTAAAAGAAAAACTTAACAGTGAATGAGGGTAATCAATGGAGCTTTTTGGCTTTACCTTAGAAACAATTTATATGTATGCGCTAATTATTGGTGCGAGCTTAACATTACTTTATATCTTGTTCGGCGATTTATTAGAAGGGATCTTCGAGTCATTATCTGAAGGTCCCGTAAATCCAACTGTCGTTTTGGCGTTTATAACAATTTTTAGTGCGATGGCTTATTTGATGGAGAGGTTAACTTCCGTTCATAGTTTTATAGTCTTTTTGGCTTCTCTTGTCACTGCACTCATTTTAGTGACGTTGTTAAATGTTTTCATTTTAATACCACTTTCTCAAGCGGAGGCGACGATGGCCTATTCTGATGAAGATCTAAAAGGTCGGATTGGTAAGGTGATTACCTCGATACCTGTCGATGGTTTTGGGGAAGTAATGATCCAAGGACACGGTGGTAACATCGCCAAGTCTGCGGTGAGCTTCGAAAATGATGCGATTCCTTATGATACAGATGTATTAGTAATTGAAGTGAAAAACGGGGTATTACATGTGGTGCCTCATGAAAAATTCGATTAATTGGAGGTTATTATGGATTTAATTTATATTGTTGTAGGTATTGTAGCATTTTTAATTTTAGCTCTTATTGGTGTATTTGTAACAAAGTATCGTACAGTTGGTCCAGATGAGGCTTTAATTGTAACAGGTAGTTATTTAGGCGGAAAAAATGTTAACATTGACGAATCTGGCAATAAAATAAAAATTGTTCGTGGTGGTGGTACATTTGTTTTTCCAGTATTCCATCAATCAGCATCTTTAAGTCTATTATCTAGTAAAATTGATGTTTCTACTCCTGAGGTTTACACAGAACAAGGTGTACCTGTTATGGCTGACGGAACAGCGATCATAAAGATTGGTGGCTCAATTGGTGAAATAGCCACAGCTGCCGAGCAGTTTCTTGGGAAAACAAAAGCAGATCGTGAAAATGAAGCAAAAGAAGTATTAGAAGGTCATTTACGTTCAATCTTAGGTTCGTTAACGGTTGAAGAAATTTATAAAAATCGGGAGAAGTTCTCGCAAGAAGTTCAACGAGTTGCATCACAAGACTTAGCGAAAATGGGTCTTGTCATTGTTTCATTTACAATTAAAGATGTTCGTGACAAAAATGGTTACTTAGAATCACTTGGAAAGGCACGGATTTCTCAAGTGAAGCGTGATGCTGACATCGCCACGGCGGAAGCAGATAAAGAAACGAGAATTAAGCGTGCTGAAGCTGACAAAGAAGCAAAACGTGCTGAATTAGAAAGGGCAACGGAAATTGCAGAAGCTGAAAAGGTAAATAAATTAAAAGTTGCTGAGTTCCGTAGAGAACAAGATGTAGCAAAGGCACGAGCTGACCAAGCGTACCATTTAGAAGAAGCTCGTTCGAAACAAGAAGTTATGGAACAACAAATGCAAATTCAAATTATTGAGCGTCAAAAGCAAATCGAATTAGAAGAAAAAGAGATTCTTAGACGTGAAAAACAATACGATTCAGAAGTTAAGAAAAAGGCAGATGCGGATCGTTATTCAGTCGAGCAAGCGGCTGAAGCAGATAAAACAAAACAATTTACTGAAGCAGATGCTCACAAATACCGTATTGAAGCCATGGCTAAAGCCGAAGCTGAAAAAATTCGACTTGACGGTATTGCGAAAGCCGAAGCTGAACGTGCAAAAGGTCAATCAGAAGCAGAAGTTATCCGCTTAAAAGGTCTTGCTGAAGCGGAAGCGAAAGAGAAGATTGCAGAAGCATTCGAGAAGTACGGCCAAGCGGCTATGCTTGATATGATCTTAGAAATGCTTCCTTCATATGCAAGAGAGGTTGCTAGTCCACTAGCTAATATAGATAAGATCACAGTTGTTGACACAGGTTCAAGCGGCGAAAATGGCGGTGCGAACAAAGTCACTGGATATGCAACAAACTTAATGTCAACATTACAGGAGTCATTAAAAGCTTCATCTGGCATTGATGTTAAAGAGTTGATTGAGAACTTCTCTGGTAAAGGCAATGTGAGAGCAAGCATTGACCAGTTATCAAACGAATTAGCAGCATCAAAAGCTCCAGTGGAGCAACCGAAAACAGAAGAATAAGATGTAAAAGCCGGCCTTTAGAGGCTGGCTTTTCTTCATCTAGTAAAACTAATAGCTAGAGGTGATCAAAATGACGATCAGAACAATAGTAATGATCTTAATAGCGTCCGTTATCATTGTAGGTTGCGGGAAAAGCGATGAACATCAATATAATGGAGTTACTGTGAAGGTAGATCCACATGCTGTAAGTTATGACTTTCCACCCGCTGTTCCGGGCTATGCTCATGCTGGTGATATAAAAATTGAAATGGTTCGTGGTGGTTATGAGTGGGAAGCGAACAATCAAACAATCATGTCGGACGCAGCATCCCCAAACCAAATTGCTGAGTGGTTTGAAGCGTTGGAGTTAGCTCCGAATTCGAAAGTAGAAATTGAACTAGAAGGTCAGCCTTCTCTAGAGGTATTTTTATGGGAATCAGACTACAGAGAGGTAGAAGTTCCGGTAAAAGAAAGTGAAATTCAACTACCCGATACAAAAGGCAGATACATCTACGAAGTAGTTGCCAATTGGTCTAGCTTTGGCAAGGAAAAAGCCAAAGGGCGCGTTTCTTATACATTTGTTGTGGAGATACAGTAATAAGTG
Source organism: Anaerobacillus alkaliphilus (assembly GCF_004116265.1). Lineage (NCBI taxonomy): Bacteria > Bacillati > Bacillota > Bacilli > Caryophanales > Bacillaceae > Anaerobacillus > Anaerobacillus alkaliphilus. Next base: position 47,589 of record NZ_QOUX01000025.1, read on the forward strand.
AAGGCCTGCCAAGCGGGTCTTCTTTCTTTTTTCTAAATGAATAGCAACTTCCTAAAAATGGAATATTAAAAATGTGACATTTAGGTTAGTTTGTGTTTATATTACATATTCTTTAAGGACGAGCTCGCTGGAGGTTTGATGAGTGAATAATAAAGAAAAAATTGAAGAACTGTACAAGCAAGTAAGTATACAAACCTATGAAAAATTGGACATCTGGAAGGATACTATTTTATTTACGTGGCAATGGTGGATTGGGGTTGGTTTGTCTATCATCCCTTGGATATTATGGATTATCTTTAGGAGAAAAGAAAGCACGTTACGTCTTTTAACAGTTGGTTTTTTTGTTATGTTTCTTTCTACGTTTTTGGATTCGATCGGTGTCCAGTTAGGATTATGGTATTATACACATGCACCGCTTCCGTTAATTCCAGCATTTTTTCCGTGGGATACAACCTTAATGCCTATTGTCATCATGGGGTTGATCCAGTTTAAACCGAAGCTAAGCCCTTATATCAAAGGCTTGATATTTGCAGGGTTAACTTCATATGTGGGAGAACCCCTGTTTATTTGGCTCGAACTATATAAGCCAATCGCTTGGAAACATATCTATTCGTTCCCAATTTATTTTTTGATATATTTGATTTCGAATAAAATATACATCGGAAACTCTTATCATAAAAGCACTTAACCTTTAGACGAAAGTAAGTGTCTTTCTTTTTTTCTGAATATTCAGCAATGACTTGAAACTTATTACGCTTTTGTTCGTATATATAGTGAGAACACGTTTAAGGAGGGCTAATTGATGGAAGAAAAATGGGTAAATAAATTCCTCGATGAAAAGTATCAAGCTAGTTTTTTTTCGCGGTTGTTGGCGATTTTTTACGATCTCATCACATTGGCAGTGGTTCTAATTATATCTGGAATTCTAATGACTTGGTGGATGTTTCACCAATCGAATGCCCCTGACACTAGTAATCTCTTTTATATTCGGGAATATATTTGGGAGCATGAATTTCATTTGTTTGTGATTAATTGGATTGTCTTAGGAATCGTGGCAATCGTTGTTCAATATATAATCCCCATGTTTTCAAAGCAAACGGTAGGGATGAAGATGGTAGGCTTATATTTACGGGATGAAAATGCCAACGAGATAAGTAAAAGTCAGTATGCAAAAAGAGAAATGCTGAAAGTGTTTTTATTTCCGACAATCTTCTTTTCTTTTAAAAAAGGAAAACGGCCTTTGTATGACCAATATTCTAAAACATTCTTGTTATATTAAGGGGAGAGGTGAAAATGTTAGAAAAGATTATCTCCTACACAATTGCTTTTTTTTTCACTGTAGGAGTTTACTGGAAGTTTGTCCTACCAATCGAAATGTCGGAGTTAATTCAAAACCAAACATTGCTTCAGTTGATTATCTTTATAACTCTAGCAATCTTTCCTCTTCTGATGGCTTGGACGGTTAATACGAGAGGAGTAAAGTCTTTACTAATTTCTTTACCATTTTATCTGAGTGGCTTACTTCTATTGTACCGTGGCTTTTACCTGAGCGATCAATATTCAATACTTGATACATTGTTCGCAAAAATAGTGAGTACCCATTCAGAAGGGGATTGGGTAGCGGCAACATTCTTGGGCCTCGAAAGTTTTCTGTTTTATATTATTGTCGCTGAGCTAGGGGTGATCATCTCTCTCATTGTCTTTAAACAAGAGAAAAAGGTCGTTGCGAAGGGACTTTAATTCATTCGTAATGAGTATAGCAAGGTAAAGGATTAAGGCTCATCTGAAGCCTATTTTTTTTGTAGTTAGAAAAAATGTTTGACATGGTTGAGATAAGGGGTTAATATTATCTTAAATTCAAGATAATTTAATTCAAGATATTTTTTGAGTATATACCTTGAAATCAAGATAAAAACAACTTTAGGAGGAATTAGAATGGAAGATTTAGGTTTATTAATTATTCGTGTAGTAGTCGGTGCTTTATTTATTGGTCATGGAGCACAGAAGCTTTTTGGTTGGTTCGGTGGTTATGGGTTAAAAGGAACGGGCGATTGGCTTGTTTCGATAGGATTAAAACCAGGAGTTACAATGGCATTATTTGCAGGGTTAGGAGAATTTGTTGGAGGTATCTTATTTATATTAGGGCTTTTAACTCCTTTAGCAGCAGTGTTACTTGCAGGAACAATGCTAGTGGCAATTGTGAAGGTTCACGGAGCAAACGGTTTATGGGTGACTCAGAATGGATATGAATATAATCTAACGTTAATCGCAGTTGCTATTGGTATTGCCTTAATCGGACCTGGTCAATATGCGCTTGATGCACTTTTATGGTAATATATCTTGATTTCGAGATATAATGAGTAATAGATGATAAAACTTAAGTAATACTAATCAAACGATTAATTAGTCTTCAATGTGTGTAAAACAAGAGTAAGAAGAAGCTAGCAACGCAGGATCATTTCTTTCCTGCGCTTGCCTATTGATGAAAGGAGATAACATGACTAAAAAAACACTAGGTATCCACCATATAACAGCAATCGTCGGTCACCCACAGGAAAATGTAGATTTTTATGCTGGAATTTTAGGTCTTCGCTTAGTTAAGAAAACAGTCAACTTTGATGATCCTGGCACGTACCATCTATACTTTGGAAACGAAGGAGGTAGTCCAGGAACAATCATTACCTTCTTTCCGTGGGCAGGTGCTTATAAAGGAAGAATTGGCGACGGCCAGGTTGGTGTTACTTCTTACGTGGTGCCAACAGGTGCATTAAACTTCTGGAGAGTACGCCTTGAAAAATTTAAGATTGATTACAAGGAGACTATTCGCTTTGGCGAAACATACCTAGAGTTTGAAGATCCTCATGGTTTACGTTTAGAAATCGTTGAAAGAGAAGCTGGTGAAAAAAATCACTGGGAGTTTGGTGAAGTGACATCTGATGTAGCGATTAAAGGCTTTGGTGGAGCAACGTTATTTTCCAACCATCCCGAACAGACAGCTATCATGCTCGAGAAAATCATGGGGCTTGAGAAAGTTTGTAAAGAAGGGGAGTACTTGCGTTTTCAATCCACTGACGATATCGGAAATATCATTGACTTGAAAATGAAGCCAACCGGTAAGGGGCAAATGGGTGTTGGCACTGTTCATCATATAGCATGGAGAGCGAAGGATGATGCAGATCAATTGGATTGGAAGCAACACGTAGAAAGCTTCCGTTTTGGGGTTACTCCAGTTCAGGATCGAAATTACTTTAATGCGATATATTTTAGAGAGCCTGGAGAAATCTTATTTGAAATTGCGACGGATCCCCCAGGCTTTGCACATGACGAATCGTTTGAGACTATGGGCGAGAATTTAAAGTTACCAGCTCAATATGAAGTTCATCGCGAACAGCTCGAGCAACATCTACTACCACTTGAGGTAAGAAAATTAGATTAAAGGACTGATCTTGAAGTGAATATGGAATGCACCGAATCTATTTGAAATTTTAGGATGTTTAAATCAAATTAAAAGTAAATGTATAAAACCCCCAAGCCAAAATTATATTACCAAATATAGTATAGTAACCTTTGAAAAAAGGTAATAAAGTTAAAGGGGAGATACGATGAGTACTAATAACGGTGGAGTACTTGATATTTTAAGAAAGCTTGCGCCAGGTGCACCAGTTGCTGAGATTTACCTAAGAGGAAAAAAAGTACCTCTTGTTAATTATGTTACGATGACCGGGGATTTAGTATTTTTTAACGGACCGAATTGTGAAGTTTGTGTATTTGAAGTAGCAGATATTAACGGTGTTTGCTTTTTACCAGTAGAAGCTGATTAATTTTTTTACACAAAAAGAGGGGATAGACTTATCCTCTCTTTTCATTGTTTCTATTCGTCCCTTTTAAAAACTGTATCACCATCAAGCTTTAGGTGAAAACTCAATGCCGTTAATTTTTTCACAATCAAACGTTTTAATTTTATTATTTAAGGCAAATTGAGCTACTTGTTGATCCGGATCTACCGAAATAAATCGACTAACCTCAACGGAATTTCCTTCTATATACAAACTATGAACAGGGAAATTAGGGGGGAGGTTAAATAATATTTCTAAGATCGACTCATTTGGTTGGCACGAGTGATTATTAATAGTTTCCTTAGGATTCGTTTCCATAGGAAGGCACGAGTGATTATTAATAGTTTCCTTAGGATTCGATTCCATAGGAAGGCACGAGTGATTATTAATAGTTTCCTTAGGATTCGTTTCCATAGGAAGGCACGAGTGATTATTAATAGTTTCCTTAGGATTCGATTTCATAGGAAGGCACGAGTGATTATTAATAGTTTCCTTAAGTTTCGATTCCATAGGAAGGCACGAGTGATTATTTATAGCTTCCTTAGGCTGGCTCGTGTCATTATTTATAGTATCCTTAGGAATCGGTGAGGAAAAGGAATTATAGCTTTGTTCCAAATGCAATTTTTGTTCATCGGTTTGTTTTTGTAATCTGGTCATCCTGTCATCCAATTGACTATGTTTATTGTTAATTTCCTTTTTTCCTTTCTTTACCACGTGGAACCAAGAGTGTATATCGGTGAAGGTCGATTGCTGCCCACTTATTTTTTTCGCTAACTGTTTCGTAAGGTTATCTAAAGTGTCCATTTGCTTTTCTAAATTCTTGTAATCTAACAATTTCGTTTCAAGATGCGACAATTTTTCCAATGTTATTTTATTGGAGGTCACAAGTGTTTCGTAAGATGTTGTAAGATGATGAAGCTTCACTTGAAGCTCTTCGTAATTTTGCTCTACTGCTACGCTTTTTTTCAATAGATAGTGGAGAACCTTTTCTTGTTGCAATAATCGTTGCATTAATTTAGCGTGAGTACAGTTCATATAGAAATATTCTTGATTGCCATTCTCATCTATTTTTTTACTTTTCCAACAACCTCCTTGTGTATATTCACTCACAATGATCCCTCCTTTCTTGTCTTGATGTTGTTCTACACTCTCAGTGAAAAATGGAGTAACCGAATGGTCAATAGGAACAATATAAAGCTACCAATTCCAAAATACATAACGGTCGTTTGTTGCAAACTCTCAGTAAAAGGTAGACCACAAATCGAAGGGTCATAGGCAACGGCACCAATCATTGTTCCCATAATTCCACTAACCCCACCGTTGTAAACACCAGCGACAATCGTTTGTGTGTTTACCAAAGAACCGAACAGTAAGCCTATGAAAATGCCAAGTAGAATATTAATGCTCCCGACAAGATGGATGTTAGGGTGCAATAAAAAAAGCAGGATCGAAATCGAAAGACTAACCGCTGTACTCGCTGTGAGAGCAACGTTGAATCCGAAGCGATCACTAAATAAATTTTTGTGCCGATATAACTGTCTATAAGAATAGAAACTTATGACACCACTAATGAGTAATAGAGTTACTAAAAGAAAATTAATCATGTCGGACTCCATTTCTTTAAGCGTTTTTCGAAGAAATCATGACCAAAATGAAGGAGCCGATAATAAAAACTTGAAAAAAACTAATGAATATCAAACTATTTGATGCAGCTGCCCCTACCATCGGTGCCATAATTCCCATCATTAAGCCATTGATGTACCCTGTTAGTAATGTTTGATAATCAAACACCCCCCCAAATAAACTGCCGATCGCCATCCCAATGAGAATAGAAATAAACGTTATTTCCATATAGTGCAACGGAAACTCGTTAATTAAAATAACACCTGAAGAGATTGCCATTCCTCCACCAGCGACCATTGCGATATTCATACCTAGATGAAAGCCAATTAGCTTACGTCTTTTCAATAAGTAAAGGTAGGAAATGGTGGCAAACAAAAAATTAAAATAAAAATAGACGGACAATAAAATTCCCACAAACATCACCTCATATGACTAAACCTTATCAAGATAGTTTTATGCATATGTAAGAAATATGCTACTGTCTATTCCTATCCTCTCGTTTATACATATAATATCTAGATTTTGTAAGTAGTAGGAAGGAGGTAATTCATGCGAACAGGCTTACGTCTCGATGATTATAGGAAGTTGCTGTTAGAGAAAAGAAAGAACGAGCCGAAGAAGATCAATGCACTTCATGAAAAAGGAGAGCGGTTTAGTTCGCCTCTTGGAGCAACGTCTACAGAAGAAATCAGGATTTTTAATGAATATATGGAACAAGTCAATTTTAGAAAAATTACCGAAGCTGCACCGGAAAGGAAGAGGCCTTTACTACTGAAGAAATTTTTTAAAATGAAACGAAATCAACAAGTAGAAATCTATTCTAAGCTAGGAGAGAAAACTCGATATAGTTTGGGAAAAGTGACAGCCGTTGGACGAGATTTTGTCATGTTAACGAACTTAAAGGATCGAATTTGGGTTCCTTATGAACAAATTGAGTCTGCCAATGTTCCAACAGGCATCCCGAACTATGACAATAGCCATCAATATTTTATTTATGATAATGATTTACGTCATAAATTATTAACTAATTTTGGAGAGACAGTAGCGAAAAGAGATGTGTATATTCAGCAATTTTTTGAGGAAACGTTGTACACGAATTTAAGAATGTGGAGTGGAACTTGGGTAAAAGTTGAGACTCCAAGTGAAACATTCTTTGGAAAAATTGACGGCACAAACGATCAAAGGTTGATGCTTTCTATGTTTAGACGAAAGCATGACATGACTATGAATGACGTATTATATGTATCTACTTTACGGTATACTACGTTACTCTCATTGTTAGGAAAGAGACTCGTAAATCTATTTCAATAAATTGGCAGTTACACTTGATGATTATAAAATATAAGACTAGCTAAATAAAAACTTAAAGCATAGGAGGACTACGATGAGTGCTGAAAGAGATATAATGGATCCTTTGTATAGACAACTAATGGACTTGAAAGGGAATTCGATATTAGTCGTTACTGAATCTGCCCAATTAAATTTATTAGGGCAAACATTCCGCCCGATATTTTGTGGGCCGATCATTGAAGTTGAGAGAGGTCATATTACGATTTTTCCTGTAACGATAAAAATTTTTAATGCGCCATACTATAAATTTCCTACTCCGCTATCGATTCCGCTGGAGAAAATCGCCCATTTCACCCCAGACTTTGATTGTAATACAAGAATTCCATTAGTTTAAGGAGGTCCATGTCAAATGGAAAAAAAACCTATTTATATTAATGCTATACATGACGATGCGCTAATAGATCATTTCATTAAAGGAATAGGACAGCGAGTTTTTATTCTTACGCCTTCCTTTCCATTTATGTTTATCGGTAAGATTTTAAACGTCATGGACGATATCGTCGAGCTGGAAGTAGAAACTACCCATTTTTCGCAATTAGAAGATCGTATATGGATGATTCACATTCATACGATTGAAGTATTTTATATAGAACGAGAAGACGGACCATTAATTCCCGAGTTAGGCGATTAAAAGTATGAGAGGAGGCTATATATGTTACGACAATATCATATTGTTGCTATTCCTATAAGAATTGTTGTTAATAATTTCGGTGAACACAATCCGAACGGTCGTATTTATGTGTTGAAGGAAAATGAGCAAGAAGTGAAAGAACAAGTTCGCAAAAATCCTTTTACACCAGTAGAGTTAGTTCAGCCATTAACGATACGGGCGAACCAAGGAGATGAAGTGGAAATATTGTTTGAAAACCAATTACCTTTTGCGACAGGCATTCATTTCCAAGAAGCAGACTATGACGTATTAACATCGGACGGTGCTCACGTCGGGTATAATCCCGATACTACAATTTCTTGTGGAGAGGTAATTCGTTATAAAATTTATGCGAATAATGAAGGAAGTTATTTTTTCACAGATTTAGGGAACGTTTCTAGTACTGAAAAAGGATCGAGCACTCAAGGATTGTTCGGAGCCTTGCTTGTTCAAAAAAGAGGCTCTTGGTGGACGGATCCTGTCACTGGTGAAGAGTTAAATAGCGGAGTGTATGCGGATATCCACCATCCTTTTCAACCGTCTTTTCGTGAATATGCTTGGTTCTTTAGTGATGAAATGGAAGTAAAAGATTTAACAGGAAACAGTCCGCTTAATCCAATGACAGGTCAAGAATCAGAGTCGTTCCACGGAGTCAACCTACGCTACGAACCGCTTCATAATCGGTTAAAACTGATTGAAGAAGGCGTCGTGGCCCCAGAGGCAGAAGGAGAAGAAGTTCACCATGATTCGTGGACCTTTGGTGACCCAGCAACGCCAATATTAAGAGGCTATGTAGGTGATCCAGCAGTTATAAGGGTCATTCATGGCGGTATAAAAGAGACGCACGTTTTTCATTATCATACGCATCAATGGTTTAGAGATCCGAAAAGTACGCTTGCAGATGTTATAGATTCACAATCGATTAGTCCACAAAGTCATTACGATGTTAGTCCTTTATATGGATTAGGGAGCTTAAATGGGGCAATTGGTGATACCATTGTTCACTGTCATTTGTATCCTCATTTTGAAGTAGGGATGTGGGGAATGAACAGAATATTCGACACCCTTCAAGACGGGAGTCAGTGCTATCCAAATGGCGTTCCAATTGCACCTTTACAACCTTTACCAGACCGTCCGTGTCCTCCTCGACCGACAAAAGAAAAACCTGGTTTTCCAAATTTCATACCTGGAAAAGTAGGGTGTAAAGCCCCACGACCACCATTAGGTATTGTCGGTGGCAGAGAGATGACCGAGTTAGAAAGAAATGCAGCGGTACCCAATGCAAGACCAGGCTCCGTTTTTGTTGACTCTTGTTTAGGAAACCCAGTAGTCGTGGAGTATAATATCTCAGTCATTGAATTACCGATTGTCTACAATAAACAAGGGTGGCATGATCCGAAAGGGCGGTTTTACGTACTTGATGAAGATATAGAAGATTTTTTGGCTGGTAGAAAAGAGCCAGAACCGCTGACATTACATGTACCAGCTGGTTCTTGTATTCGAGTTAATTTTACAAATCGACTGCCTCATATTTTAGACGGAGACGCCTTTCAACTTGTGACGCGAACGTACGAAGTGGGTTTGCATATTCATTATGTTAAATTCGATGTCTTAGTTTCTGATGGAGCAAATGTAGGGTGGAATTACGATAGCTCTGTCTTGCCAGGAGAAACAATTCGGTATGAATGGTACGCTGATTCTGAATTGAAAGCTTTCTTTTTCCACGATCATTTATTTCCAACAAGTCAAGAAAACCATGGAGTGTTTGGGGCAGGGGTCATCCAGCCTAGATTTTCGAAGTTTTTCAATTCTTGTACAGGGGATGAGATCGATTATGGAACGCAAGTAACCGTCCGCCATCCGATCATTCCAGATTATCGGGATCAAACATTGTTTGTACAAGATTTTGTTCTTTTGTTTGATAAAGATCAATGCCCGATACAAGCTCCGGAATACCCTGGATCATTGGATGATCCCGGCGTGTTTGGAGTCAATTTTAAAAATGAGCCTTTACAATTTCGTTTAGGGAAAGACTGTGATCCTGCATATTCATTTAGTTCTTACGTGAACGGTGATCCCGTTACACCGATTTTAAAGGCCTACGAAGGCGATCCTATTCGTATTCGATTATTACAAGGGTCTCATGAAGAGTCGCACAGTTTTAATCTTCACGGGTTGAAGTGGAAAGATGAACGTGCGGACTTAGACTCAGCTTTAAAGTCGCAGCAGCATATAGGTATTTCCGAATCGTTTACATTTGAAATGGAAGTACCTTTATCAGGAGACTATTTATGGGCATTTGAGACAGAAGAAGATGTTTGGAATGGAACGTGGGGACTTATTCGAGCGTATGACCAACTCGTCGAGGATTTGATCGTTCTTACAGATCGTCCGTGTCCGCCACCACGAACAGAGCCCCTTCCCGAAGTGACAGGAAAACCGCCTCAGTTGGCGAATCCACAAGCTACGCTGCCACCAGAGGCCGCTGTCGATGCGCCAATCCGAAGATATAGTGTCGTCGCCTTTCAAACGCCTATTATATACAATTCTTACGGTGACCATGATCCGTACGGCATTATATTTGCCCTTGAAGAAGATGTTGATGATATTCTTTCAGGTAAAAAAAATCCAGAACCACTCGTGTTACGAGGGAACTCAGGCGATTTAGTGGAAGTGACGTTAAGAAGTGAGTTGAAGTTGGAATTATTCCCATTTCAAGATGGAATTCACCCTTATCCACCTGTGAAAGAGCAAGCTTTTTATCCACCATCGCTTCGAATTTCATTGCATCCGAGTTTATTAGACTATGATGTGAGAACATCGAGTGGAGATACGGTCGGATTTAATCCAGATCAAACGGTAGGACCTGGTGAAGTCATCACGTATAGATGGTACGTCAACGGTCATCACGGAACATGTGCTTTATGGGATATGGCAGATTTACGAAATCACCGGTCTTTTGGAACGTTTGGTGCTTTTATTTCAGAACCACGTTTTACAACGTATTTAGATACAGAAACCCACCTCCCTGTTAAAGCGGGGGCCAATGTGATTTTAAGAAATCCGTTTCTTCCTGATACACGGGAATTTACGTTAATTATGCATGATGGGGTTCGGTTAGAAGATAAAGATGGAAGATTAATATTAGATCCAATTGACGGCATCCTTTTAGGAGATGAATCAGAAATCGAAGTAGAAGTTGACACGTATGACAATGGTTCTAGAGGATTCAATTATCGTTCCGAAAGATTAATCAATCGTTATCGAGAGCATCCCGTTTTAAGTGATCTATTTAGCTCCCGTGTATTTGGGGACCCGGCAACACCATTATTTGAAGCGTATCCAGGCGACCCAGTAGTCGTTCGTCTAACGAATCCATCTGAACGGAGAAGAGCACACACTTTTCATATGCACGGACATTATTGGAAATCAGATGCAAAAGAAATTGACTCTCGCGTTCGGTCATTTGTTGGGTTTTTAATTGCAGGTGCAACAGACGACTTACCGTTAATAGGGGGAGCAGGGGGGATCTTCAACTTTCCAGGAGATTATATGTACCGATCGGGTAATATCCGCTGGGATATTGAACAAGGGATGTGGGGGATTTTTAGAGTTCACCAAGAGTTACAACCACATTTAAAAAAATTACAAAACTAAGAAGATGCTCTTATTAGTAAGAAAGGATGTGAAAACGATGAATTCAAAGGAGCATACGGAAACATTTTGTTGTCCGGATGTTGTACCTCCAGGAACACCTGATGATTTTTGCATACCTGAATGTGACTGTCCAGAACGTATTTTAACACCATTGTATCCATCACCAACATCATGTCTTTCAGAAGAAGAAACATTGGAACTTGACGAGAAGATTGAAACTGCCAATCGTTTATTACTCGACTTAGCGTTATCAGGGGAACAAAGTGAAGAGAGTAGAAGAAGCGCCTTCGACCGATTAGTGGGGCATTTCGTAAAAATCGAATTAAACGAAGCTATTGAAGATAAAGAGTGTAAAGTACGAGACGGTAAAAAACACGTAAAGAAAAGAAGAATAAAAGTCAAAAAGAAAAGTGAAACAGAAGGGATATATCATCAAGGAAAAGTTGGGCGAAGAAGAAGACAACAAGTGAAAGAGAAACAACTTCAGCATAAAAAGATCGGCAAGTCTATGGCAGGAAACAAACATGTAGAGGGGCGAGTTAATTTAGTTGGATTCGATTTTGTCACGTTATTGCAGGATCACCGAGAGTTTATAATTCCCTTTGGAAACATTTGTAAAATAAGTTCAACCCATCATCCGATGGAAATGCCGCATGAACGAGAATTAGAAAGCATTGACCCGTGTCTACGGAGAGAGTTAACGTTCAATTTTGGAAGGACCGTTAGTGCTTCGCCAGAGCTAATCCAAATTTTCTATCGGCTAAGATTGAATATTTATTTGCTCATGTTAGTTGGGAAAAAAATGAAGATCGCCTATGACGACCGTTATGCGAGTGGAACGTTACACGATGTCACGAACGACGATGTATCATTTTGTCTGGACGATAAGCGAGTAAAAGAAATTCCATTGCGTTCCATTAGACTTGTTGTCCTCTAAAAAAAATGAGCGGCGTTGATCCAATTTGTCTTACTTGTGAACGACAAATTACGGAAAAACAGAGATAATCACAGTATATATTTCACATGTTAAAAGGCACGAAAGACTTAGTCTTCGTGCCTTTTAATTTGCTCGTTCTAATATATAATATCTAATTAAACCATACTACCTCCTATACGACCAGGTTAAAGTGGTTAAATAGAGAACCCTTCGCCACTTTATCTCATTTTTGAAGTGTTCGTAAGTATTTTTATAATACTTATTGATATGACAAAAAAACACATGTGATTTGTTATATTAAATCACATGTGTTTGAATAGATTGTATACACCTTAGAAGTTAACCCGTTAAATCGGACTGAGGTCCCTTTTTCATGTGGTTAATATTTCTACCATGAAAATTTATTTACAGCAGTCACACTTACTCTTTTTGTGTTCAAATGATTTAATAGATTCAAAAGGATAGATTCGAACAAATTTGTCTTTTTCTTTCTTATCTTTTTTCTTGCAAGGGTCTCTACGGTCTTTTTTGTCATCTTTTAACTCGACTTCTACATAATCAGATCCGACGAAACATAGTTTTCCCTCAACTATTTCGCAGTCTTCTCCACAACTAATGTCCATTTTAATTTCACAACCAATGAGTTGTCGTAATTTATAACTCATCCCACCATATAATCCACCTAAACGAAGGCGAAAACGGTCATCACATAAAAAACGGTCATCATAATAAAAGCTTCTATCAGAAATGACTGGGGTTCTACAATCCGTGTAACAGTTAGAACACCCACAAGAGTGATGTCTATGGTGTAGATGACAAGAATGATGTGAATGGTGTAGATGATGAGGGTGATAGCTGTGGCGATCCCGTCGATAATGTCTTTGGTGATCACTATAGCAGCTACAACGTGAATGTTTAAACTCATGTCCTCGGTTGCAAGTACAGTGATGATACATACTCATTTTATAATCCTCCTTCAAAATATTTGAGTTAACGAACAATGATTTGTTCTAACTCTTGTATTATCGTATGCTCGTTCGATTGAAATGAATGGAGGAACAACTATTATTAGATAAATAGGTTTTTTACGGAAGATTAGTCAAATTTTTATCTTTTTATAAAGTGGTCTTTAACCCGTGTCCGTGTATGGAGATTGAACATAGAATATTAAAGTTCAAGTCTTATAGATAGAGGTGAGACCCATAAAAAGAGCAGTTCTATACGGTTTTATGTTGCTGTCCATCCTTTTTGCGGTTTATTTTGTGTATCATTTTCAGAAAAAGGATACACTGCCTGTTTTAGATCAAGTAGAGCCTTTTATATTAGAAGACCGTTATGGTAATCTGTACACTTCTAATAATGAGAAGGTTAAATTATTAGCGTTTTTTTACACGCGTTGCCCAGACATTTGTCCGATGACGATGATGGATTTTAGAGAATTACAAGCAAAACTGAAATTACAAGGGGTATTCGGTAAAGATGTCGAGCTAATAGCGATTACGCTAGACCCCGAGCATGATGATTTACAAGCAATCACTATTTACGCCGAAGCTTTTGAAGCAGATCCTGAGGGATGGAAATTTCTAAGAGGAACTTTATCTGAGACGGAGAAAGTCGCTAATGCCTATCATATGAAATTTAAAAAAGTAAGTGGTGATTTTATTGCTCATAATACGACGATGTTTCTGATCGATAAGGATAATCGAATACGTGGTCTTTATGATATGGCCAATGCAAAGAAACGGATTGATCAAGACGGAATTATGGATGCGCTAATAACATTAGTGAATGAATAAATGGAGATTGTTTAGAAAGGAACTAAAGCGATGAAAATATTCTTAACCTTATTCTTTCTCACTTTTGCAACTTTTTTTGTTACCGCTTGTTCAGGTGAATTGAACAAGAAAATAGCTCTTTCTGAGTTAGTAGACGTAGAGATAATTATAGGAGAAGACGTGAAACTGGACGAAGAAACGGTTTTAAATGTGAAGGTAACTCAAGGAGATGAGGCGGTTTTAGATGCAGATCAGGTTGAATTTGAAATATGGAAAACGGACCGGCCGGAAGATAGGGTATTTTTGGAAGCAATTCATGTTAAAGACGGGATCTATAGTGTGACAGTGCTATTTAAAGAGGAAGGCGTGTACATCGTTCAGCCACACGTAACCGCTCGAGGCTCACACGTTATGCCTAAGAAAGAGGTTATCGTTGGAAATGTATTTGAACAAGGGAATCATTATAACGACGACAGCAAAAGTGAAAAACATGACCATTAAGAGGTAGCGCCATTCAGTAGGAAGAAGTGTCCCTCATTCTCTTAAAGAGGTTTATGGAAGAATGATATCGAATATACTGCTTAACAAAAACAAATTGGAAATGAGGGACTATATGGAGCAAGCATTTTCAACGAACATGATTGACCCTTCGCAAAATACTAGTCAGGAAAATTATAAGCTCTTAATTGGTAGCATTATCCCGAGACCAATCGCTTTTGTCACGACACAGTCGCAAAGTGGGGTAATAAATGGAGCGCCCTTTAGTTACTTTAACATCGTCTCGTCGAACCCACCGCTTATCTCGATATCAATTCAGCGAGGAGGAGATAGGCAAAAGGATACAGCAAGGAATATCCTTGCAAAAAAAGAATTTGTCGTTCATATTGTTGATGAAGACAATGTTGAAAAGGTAAATATGACTGCAGCAAGTCTTCCACCAGATGAAAGTGAAATTGAACTTTCAGGGTTAACCCCAATTTCTAGTACGAAGATTTCCGTCCCTGGAGTGAAAGAAGCAAAAATTCGTATGGAATGTGTGTTAGAGCAGTCATTAGAGCTAGGTGGTAACTGTGACTTTATTATAGGTAGAGTCGTTCAGTTTTATTTTAGTGATGAAATATATCAAGATGGGAAAATAAATCCTCACAGCCTGCGAGCAGTTAGTCGCCTCGCAGGTAATGATTACGCAAAAATAGGTGAAATTTTCACTCTTGAGAGACCTAAATAGAAAAGGAGACGAACCATGAAACATATCTTTCAAAAAGGAACAAATCCCTCAAAACCAACATTATTGTTATTACACGGTACAGGAGGAAATGAAAACGACTTATTACCGTTGGCAGACTTAATTGATAAGGAAGCATCTGTGTTAAGTGTGCGCGGGAATGTATCAGAGAATGGGATGCCGCGCTTTTTCCGTCGTTTAGCAGAAGGGGTATTTGATATGGAGGATTTAATCTTCCGTACGAAGGAACTTCATGAATTCTTAAATGAGGCAGCTGTAAAATATGAATTTGACCGCAATAATATCGTAGCTGTCGGCTATTCAAATGGAGCAAACATTGCGGGAAGCTTGTTATTTCATTACGGAAACTCATTAAAAGCTGCTAGCCTACATCACCCAATGGTGCCACGTCGAGATATTGAATTACCTGATTTAACGGGTACATCTGTCTTTATTGCGGCAGGTACAAATGATCCGATTTGTACATCTGAAGAGTCTATCGAACTTCAATCATTATTAGAAAAAGCGAAAGCTACGGTAGACATTCATTGGGAAAACCGCGGACATCAATTGACGAGAGATGAAGTAGATGCTGCTGCTAAGTGGTATCAGTCATTATTATAATGGAGCAACTATGAGAAACGATATTGGTGCTTTATTATTAAGAATTACATTAGGAGTAGTCTTTCTAAGCCATGGCTTAGCTAAGTTTCAGGGAGGCATTGAAAATGTCGTAGGCTGGTTTCAATCAATAGGATTGCCAGGATTTATGGCCTATGGGGTAGCTGGGATAGAAGTGATTGGTGGGGCCGCACTCATCGTCGGTTTAGGTACGAGGGTATTTTCATTGCTTTTTTCACTAATCCTTTTAGGCGCAATTGTTAAAGTGAAGTTTGCTGCAGGGTTTTTAGATGGTTATGCATACGATGTCATTTTACTAGCCATTGGCATTCATCTTTCATTAAACGGTAGTAAGTTCTTTTCTTTAGACCAGTCGTTGTTTTCAAATACTAAAGAACATACATATAGAGGCTGACAAATCTGTCAGTCTTTTTTAATTTTTAGAAAATTCTATGTAAATTGTAGAAAATCAGGTACAATTTATAAAAAACGAACAGGTGACCAAATGAGGGGAAAAGGGTTGGTAGGTAGAAGGATTATTAAAACAGGAATTTCGGTATTTATTACGGCGCTTATTTGTATCTTGCTAAAGCTCCCTCCAGAGTTTGCCGTAATTGCAGCGATTGTGACGATTGAACCGACGGCCTCAGATTCGATTAGAAAAGGGTTAGTCCGTTTTCCTGCATCAGCAATTGGCGCAGGATTCGCAGTGTTATTTGTCTTTTTATTTGGACCGTCAGCAACTTCATTTACTTTGGCGGCCATCTTTACCATTCTACTTTGTCAAAAATTAAAACTTTACGACGGAATATTAGTTGCTACTTTGACAGCTGTGGCTATGGTACCCGACATTCAAGATCACCACCATGTATTGACCTTTCTATCAAGGTTAGGAACTACTTTCATTGGAATTACAGTTTCTTCATTAGTGAACTTTTTTATTTTACCACCTAAATTTTCACCTATCATTAAAGAAAAGTTAGTACCTAATCTACAATTAGCCGGCAAGGTTTTAGTTGATACAATTGAGACTATAATTAATATGAAACAAACCAAGGCGGATGCCCCATCAGAAGATTATCTGAAACTGAGACAGTCGACAGAGAAAATTAGTGAACTAGTTTCGTTTCAAGAGAAAGAATGGAAGTATCATAGGATTAAGCTTAGTGAATATCGTAATTTCAATAAGTTGAGGAAAACAAATTTAATTAGCCAAAAAATCGTTCTGCATCTTGGTAACCTACAGTATGTAAAAGAGCCAGGCAGTTTTACTACTGCTGAAAAAGAGTTAGTCATGGAAGCCGTTTTTTCAATAAAGGCTATCTTAGCTAGTCCTACTTTTGATATCGATAATCGTCACTATGAGCTAGCAAATGAATTAGATCAACTATTAAAAGAGGAAGCGAATTTAAAACAAGCTTCAAATCAGTATTTTCACCATTTCACCCCTAAACGAATTGTTTATTTTCAGCTTCTCTCTATTCATGATTGTCTAGAAGAGTTACAGAGCACTTAGGCTTTATTGAATTAAAGTTGTTCCTTTGGTATTATCAATATATTCGAAAAATGGTAAAGTATAGTTAAATTTTTGGAGGTGGGAATGTATGGCTCGAATTACAAAAGATCAAGTAAAGCACGTCGCGCACTTAGCTCGCTTGTCCGTTTCAGAAGAGGAAGTTGAACTTTTCACGGAACACCTAGATGCGATCATTGGATTTGCTGAACAATTAAATGAATTAGATACAGAAGGAGTCGAACCGACTACGCATGTTTTAGATGTCAAAAATGTTCTTCGCGAGGATGAGGTAAGAAAATCGTTATCAAGAGAAGATGTCTTAAAGAATGCACCGGATCATCAAGATGGACAAGTGAAAGTACCATCAATATTAGAGTAGGGGAGGGACGACAGTGTCACTATTAGAACAGAGTGTTTCAGCTATACATAAACAGCTTCGTGAAAAAGAAATAACAGTATCTGAACTTGTCGATGCATCTTACAAGCGTATTGCCGATGTTGATGACAAAGTAAAGGCATTTCTAACTTTAGATGAGGAGAATGCACGTAATTACGCCAAACAATTAGATGAAGCATTGGTTGGTAGAACGGAAAAAGGCCTGCTTTATGGTCTGCCAATTGGAATTAAGGATAATATCGTGACCAAAGGGTTACGCACGACTTGTGCAAGTAAATTGTTAGGCGATTTTGAACCAGTACATGATGCAACAGTCATGGGCAAAATTCGTTCTTCAGAAGCAGTCATGATCGGAAAATTAAATATGGACGAGTTTGCAATGGGTTCATCAACGGAAAACTCAGGTTTCTTCCGTACTCGTAATCCTTGGAATTTAGATCATGTTCCTGGTGGATCGAGTGGTGGTTCCGCGGCTTCGGTTGCAGCAGGTGAAGTTTTATTTTCTTTAGGTTCAGATACAGGTGGATCAGTTCGCCAGCCGGCCTCTTATTGTGGGGTTGTTGGACTAAAGCCAACCTATGGACGAGTGTCCCGTTTTGGACTTGTGGCGTTTGCGTCATCTCTTGATCAAATTGGACCTGTTACTAGAACAGTTGAAGATAATGCGTATGTAATGCAAGTGATCGCGGGCTACGACAAGATGGACTCTACAAGTGCCAATGTCGATGTGCCTGATTATTTAGCGAGCCTAACAGGTGATGTTCAAGGCTTGAAAATTGCCGTTCCGAAAGAATACCTTGCTGAAGGTGTTCATGAGGATGTGAAAAGTAAAGTATTAGAAGCCTTAAAAGTATTAGAAGGTCTAGGGGCAACGTGGGAAGAAGTGTCACTTCCACATTCAAAATATGCAGTTGCAACGTATTACTTGCTATCATCTTCAGAAGCATCAGCGAACCTTGCTCGTTTTGACGGAGTTCGCTACGGTGTGCGTTCTGATAACGGAGCAAACCTAATTGAAATGTATAAAGAAAGTCGTAGTCAAGGCTTTGGTAACGAAGTGAAACGTCGAATTATGCTTGGGACGTTTGCGTTAAGCTCAGGTTACTATGATGCTTACTATAAAAAAGCGCAGCAAGTCCGTACATTAATTAAAAAGGATTTTGATGATGTTTTAGCAAAATATGATGTCATCATCGGTCCAACTGCTCCAACGACAGCATTCAAAATCGGTGAGAAAACAAAAGATCCGCTAACGATGTATGCGAATGATATTTTAACGATTCCAATAAACCTAGCAGGAGTACCAGCCATATCCGTTCCTTGTGGACTATCAAATGGTTTACCTGTTGGTTTACAGATTATCGGAAAACATTTTGACGAGTCGACGGTGTTCCGTGTTGCTCATGCATTTGAGCAAGCGACAGACCATCATCAGGCGAAACCACAATTATAAAGGGGGGACAATCATGAGTTTTGAAACAGTTATTGGATTAGAGGTTCACGTTGAACTGAAAACGAATTCGAAAATCTTCTGTGGTTGTTCCACGGAGTTTGGTGCGCCGCCTAATACTCACACATGCCCAATTTGTTTAGGTCATCCAGGTGTTTTACCTGTACTAAACAAACAAGCAGTTGAGTTTGGGATGAAAGCTTCAATGGCTCTAAATTGTGAAATTGCATCAATCACAAAATTCGATCGGAAAAATTATTTTTACCCAGATAGTCCAAAAGCTTACCAAATTTCGCAGTTTGATAAGCCGATTGGTGAGCACGGCTGGATTGATATTGAAGTAAATGGTGAGACGAAGCGTATTGGAATTACTCGCATTCACTTAGAGGAAGATGCTGGGAAACTTACGCACTCAGAGTATGGTGATTATTCTTTAGTAGACTTTAACCGCGTGGGCACGCCGTTAATCGAAATCGTATCAGAGCCAGATATTCGTACTCCTGAAGAAGCTTATGCGTATTTAGAAAAATTAAAAGCGATTCTTCAATACACGGAAGTTTCTGATTGCCGTATGGAAGAAGGCTCGCTACGTTGTGATGCGAATATCTCGATCCGCCCAGTTGGACAAGTGGAGTTTGGAACAAAAACAGAAATTAAAAACTTAAACTCATTTGCTCATGTACGAAGTGGTTTAGCTCACGAAGAAGTAAGACAAGCAGAAGTAATTACTGCTGGTGGCGAAATCCAACAGGAAACACGCCGTTGGGATGATAATAAGAAAGAAACCGTCCTTATGCGTGTGAAGGAAGGTTCTGAAGATTATCGTTACTTCCCAGACCCAGATTTAGTTGATTATCATATTGATGAAGAGTGGAAAGAGAGAGTGCGCGCAACGATTCCTGAATTGCCAGATGCTCGTCAGGCTCGCTATACGAGTGAATTAGGATTGTCGAGCTATGATGCTGGTGTATTAACACAGTCTAAGGCGATGGCTGACTTTTTTGAGACTGGTTTAACGTATGGCGCTCCGGCTAAACAACTAGCTAACTGGTTGATGGGCGAAGTCAATGCGTACCTGAAAACTGCCGATAAAGAAATTGTTGATATTCCATTAACTCCTGAAGCTCTAGCAAAAATGATTGGCTTGATCGAAAAAGGTACAATCTCATCCAAAATTGCCAAAGATGTCTTTAAGGAGTTAGTCGAAAAAGGCGGCGATCCTGAAGCCATTGTTAAGGATAAAGGTCTTGTTCAAATTTCTGATGAAGGTGAAATTCGTACGATGATCAGCGGGATCCTTGATCAAAATCAACCGTCTATTGATGACTTTAAAGCAGGGAAAGATAAGGCAATTGGCTTCTTAGTCGGTCAAGTGATGAAAGCATCAAAAGGAAAAGCAAATCCACAGTTAGTAAATAAGATTTTACTTGAAGAGATTAAGAAACGATAACTCTTTTTTGGGGACAGTGACTACTGTCCCCTTTTAATATCATCGAGGATGCGTTAAAATGGGTGTTGTACATGTTAAATGATGGAATAAAAGGGGACGTTTTTATGAAACGGGCACGTTTAATTTATAATCCTTCAGCTGGTAGAGAACAAGTCAAACGACAATTACCCTATATACTAGAAAGATTAGAGAAAGTCGGCTATGAAGCTTCAGCTCATGCGACAACAGGAAAAGACTGTGCCAAAAGAGCTGCGAAACTCGCTGCAGAACGAGGCTTTGATTTAGTGATTGCAGCTGGTGGAGACGGAACGATCAACGAGGTTATTAATGGCTTGGCTGAACTACCATACCGTCCGAAGCTTGGACTCATTCCTGCCGGAACAACGAATGACTTTGCGCGGGCGATTGAAGTTCCAAGATCAATTGAAACAGCATGTGATATTATTTGTAATGGCCATGAAATGCCCATTGATATTGGCAAAGTAAATGACCAATATTTTATAAATATTGCTGGTGGCGGTACATTGACTGAGCTTACATACGAAGTACCGAGTAAGCTGAAAACGATGATTGGTCAAATGGCCTATTATGCAAAAGGCATCGAGAAGCTTCCAAAAATTCACCCTGTTAAAGTAAGAATTGAATATGATGGTAAGCTCTTTGAGGGAGATATCATGCTATTCCTCGTTTCCAATACCAATTCTGTCGGCGGATTTGAGAAATTAGCGCCTCGAGCATCATTAAATGATGGGATGTTTGATTTAATTATTTTAAAGAAGACCAATCTAGCAGACTTTGTTCGTGTTGCTAGTGCCGCTGCTCGTGGTGACCACTTGAACGACCCGGCTGTCATCTATGTACAGGCGAATCGAATTAAAGTGTATGTAGAAGAAGTAGTTCACTTGAATTTAGACGGCGAGTACGGTGGGATGTTACCCGGAGAATTTGTGAATTTGCGCCATCACTTACAAATGCTTGTGCCTGAGAAGCAGATGTTACGCTATATGGGATTATAATTTATTGGTGGCTTAGAAGATATTTTTTTAGGCTATTATATGTTTTTAGGGCAAAGTACCGAGGCCTTACCATTTCGAGGACACACTGGTGTCAGTAAAAATATCAAAGTTATCATGTAAGGACTAGCTGGTCTTGTTCACCAAGAGTACGCGGCTAGGAACGGAAAAGAGCACGATCAAGCGAGACGGGTTACAGATACAGTGGAAAAGGATTATAACCGGACCAATATAGGTTCGGTTTTTTATTTTTCCCTAGTTGACATTTATATCGGTAGTCGATATAATCAAACCAAGAACGATATATCGGTTAACGATATAACGCCAGCCGATAATAAAGGAGGATGGTTATGCCACCAAAAGATCAAAACGCATTAACTGAGGGAGTTTACTATATCTTAATAGCGCTACACACCCCCCTGCATGGCTATGGAATTATGCAATTTGTCAAAGAGGTTAGCGATGAACGAGTCAACTTAGGGCCAGGCACACTGTACGGCGCTATTAACACGATGCTAGAAAAAAATTGGATTGTCGCTACAGCAACAGATGCAGACACGCGAAAAAAAGAGTATGTCATCACGGACGTAGGTAGAGAAGTTGTCCAAACTGAAATGAAACGTCTAGAAGAGCTACTAGAGAATGGAAGAAAAATAACGGGAGTTGAGAGCGATGAAGTTTAAAGTTTACAAGCTTTTTATGAACTATGAAAGAGAAGAGAAATGGTTAAATGAAATGGCAGCAAAAGGCATGCACCTCGTAGACTTTTCTTTTGGACGGTATGTGTTTGAAGAAGGCACACCAGGAGAATACATTTACCGAATTGAACTTTTAGAAAATCTACCATCAAGTGCGGAAAGTAGAGCTTATATTAGATGGATGGAAGAGTCAGGAGTCGATTGTGTTGCTAGCTATATACGATGGGTATACTTCCGCAAAAAGGCAAGTGAAGGACCTTTCGATTTATACTCAGATATTGACTCGAAAATCAGCCATTATAAAAAAATAGCAATGTTTATTGGACTAATAGGAGGGCTGAATTTAGCTGTTGCTCTTCTAAACGTTTTTATTGGTTTATCGGTTGGTAGTGGGGGATATACCTATGCAAACATTTATATTTCTATTGTTAATTGGATCCTTGTAGCATTATTACTGCCAATGTTTATTTCTCATATTAGAAAGATTAAAACATTGGAGAAAGAGAAACTACTTTTTGAATAGAGCATGGGCATGTCCATGTTTTTTTATTGAAAAATAAAAGGTAATTACATGAAATCGAGCTAGACGGTTAATGACAGAAGTAGTAAATGCCGCGATTGAAGGAGCACGTAGCTCAATAAGTTTGGCTTCACCAATTTAATAGATAGTTTTTTTGGACCTAAGAACTGTTCTTGGGTCTTTTGCTTTGAGAAGATGCAATAGGGTTATAATAGGTTTATAGACGGCAGGGAATATCTTACATATATTTTTTCTCAAAACGAAAACTTTTTTAAAACTTCGTAGGTATATAGAGTGAAAACAGAAACAGAAAGGAGTGGCGAGCTTGAATGAGCAAGAGCTATTAAAGCAGCTACAAAATGGTAACAGTAGTGCCTTTAGAGAGTTATATGATTTCTATTTTGATTACGCAATCAGGGTAGCAACAGTAGTTATGAACCATAATGCATCTCACGCTGGTGATGCAGTTCAAGAAACGTTTATCCGGGTGTATCAAAACATTCATTTATATCAAGCAGATCGACCGTTTAAACCGTGGTTTTATAAAATTCTCTTAAATGAGTGCAATCGAATTCTCAAAAAGAATTCCAAGGTCGTAAGTGTAGGAGAAATTATTGAGCAGGCACACGCAGACGAGCAGTTTGAGGAATACGAAGATTTATACCAAGCCATTCAAGAACTTGAACCTCATAATCGTACGCCGATTGTTTTGAAGTATTTAAATGGCTTCAAAGAACAAGAGATTGCCGATATTTTAGAGGAAAACCTTAACACTATTAAATCACGGCTTTTCAAAGGTAGGCAGAAGCTAAAGCGATTTTTAGAAGCCAAAAAGGAGGCGAATTAAATGGAAGAGAAAAACGTAGATAAAGAAATTAAAGCTAGCTTGCTTAAAAATACAGACGACGCCTCGCGTCAAAAAGAAGATATATGGGCACAAATTGAATCAAAATTAGATCTAAAAACGGAGGAGATACCTATGAAACTAGAACCTAGATCAACTAGAAGAAACACAAATCATAAGAAGTCTAAAGGCTGGTTAACAGGAACAATTGCTGCAGCCGTACTACTAGGAATTTTCACAACCTCAACTGATACGGGCCAAGCGTTTGTAAGCAGTATTCGTGAATATTTTGCACCGGAAAAAACAGTCGTAGAAGAAATCGAAGGAATGCCAGAGGAGAAAGAGGTAGTCTTAAAAGAAGGGAAAGCAGGATACATTATTTATATTGATGAAGAAAGATATAGCTTGATTCAAGAAGGTGACATGGATAAGGTTGTTTTTAACCAAGAGTTAAGTGATATCTACCCAGAAGTCTCGATGTCGATTAGACAAATCGAAGATAAAACACCAGAAGTAGTTGCAGAAGAAGTTCACGCGGAGCTAACCAATTCTTTTGCTACAGTAGATGAAATCACTCCTGTCACTGACCCAGTAGAAGGGTTACTAGTATCAGCGATTGATGGTAATGAGTGGGACAGCGTTGTTCGCAAAGTCTATGTTGTTTCAAACGAAAAAGAAGGTAGCTTTGTTATTGAACAAAGATACTTCCTTGAAGCATCAGAAGGCCACGGGGCAAGGTTCCATCATATGTTAAGAGAATTTCAGGTGGTAGAAATAGAAGAATAAATAACAGAAGGGTGTCTAAAAATCTAGGATTTTCGGACACCCTCATTTGTTAATTAGTAAAACTCAATACCCTCAACATTCCTCAGCCACTCCCTAGCTTCACTTCCATCAGGATTTGCAATCCAAAGTGTATGGGTAGTATCAATGATCGAGGTTTTTCGGTACCATATGATTTTATCAATAGACTTAACATATCTCGGATAGTAGTCTCCGTATCCTTCTGGTGGATTAGTGATCTTCACTTGCTGATTCGTTTTGATATTAATTGAATACAAAGCAGGTAATGGGTGCTTGCTGAAGTCATTTGACCATTCCCGTTCCTCAAATCGTGAGGTAACAATTGCCTCATTTGAAAGCCAATCGAAATCAAGATCAATGTAGTTTTCGGGTGTTAAGGTTGATGAGACAGGCATTTCTCTGAACTTTAGTTTTTTGTCCTTGAAGCCGTAAACGATCCTGCCTCCACCTGCAATAAAGGCAATCGTATCTTGAGTCGGAGCCCACTTTGGTTTTCCCGCATCCAATATGATTTCATCTAAAATATCAAACTTTTTCCCGTCACTTGAGAGTACACAAACCATGTTGCTATCCATCGACCATGATGCAGTTGGCGATACGATAAATGAAATCCACTTATTACTTGGTGAGTAGTGAAAATCGCCAGCATAGACAGAAATGATGGATTGATCACCAACACCAATTTCACTTGGGAGGGTAAAAAGCTGATCGACACCACCAAAGAGAACAATATCCTCATAATTATCGTTAACTTTCTTTTTAAACAACATCGCACTTGTCCATCCGTCAGGTCGAAGTACACCAGATGAAGATAATAGAAAACCACTCCCGTCTGGCAGCCAAGTGTAATCACTTACTCCAGTGGCAATATTGTAGAATTGCTTGAAATCAGAAATGTTGAGAATACCTTGGGAATTAAAGGCAACATGATGCTTGTTAGGTGACCATGATGGTGAGACGCCATCATAAAAGATTTTCTTCTTTTCCTTCGTTTCAATGTGATATACCCAAACTTCCGCCTGTTGATCCCCTTTTTGAAACTCGGAAGAAGCCTCTTCTTGATAGAGGACCCACTTACCGTCAGGGGACCATTGTGGCTGGTTGAAGACCTTTCCTGAGTTAGTTACCTGTGTCTCCCCACCGTCAAGTAAGGTCCATAGATTTCCTTCTCTAATAAAAGCAGCCTTTACAGCTTCTTCAGCTGATGCTATGGCTGGAAAAAGGAGAAGTAACAGTAAGATCAATATATTTTTCACCTAGCAACAAACCTTTCACTAATTAATCAAACATTTGATTAAAGGAATTATCTGCTAAAATAAAAAACATATACTATAATTTTGGAGGAATTATGATTAACGTACACAAGATAGAGAATTTACTTAAACTAGATATCACAGATTTATTAGAGCAAAGCCAAATAGAAGGTTTCCGTTTTGTTAATAGATTGCTAACGGACTATCAAACTAGAATAAACACATTTAATAAGCCTGGAGAAGCATTATATGGAGTATTTACAACGGATAAAACTCTCATTGCCATTGGTGGAGTAAACATTGATCCTTTCTTGGGAGATCCAACGATTGCTCGCTTACGAAGGTTTTATGTATTGCCCGAGTATCGAAGAAAGGGAGTAGGAACGATTTTGCTAGAAAAACTCTTGCAAGAAGCCAAACAAAATTTTTGCCTACTCGTACTCCATACAGATACAGAGCAAGCAGATCAATTTTACACATCGTTTGGGTTTACGAAAGTAGACGACGGCCCGAATTATACACACGAGTTAAAGGTAGGGGATTAATCACTTGGTATTCCAGATGGACATATTGAAGCTACGGAGACCAAGCGTGCCAATGTAAGTTTTCCTTAAGGGTGGAAATATATTTTCATTAATAATGAACTTTTTAGCATTGGTAAGACTCTTATAGGTGAGAGAGGTGAAGCTATGGATGTTCGGCAGCTAGTGAAACAAGCGAAAAAAGGAAATAAAGAAGCATTACTACAACTGATTATGAACCAAAAAGATGATTACTATCGACTTGCTTACACCTATATGGGAAATGAACATGATTCCATGGACGCCATGGAGGATATGATCGTCAAAGTGTATGAAAAGATTGATCAACTCAAGAATGATGAGGCCTTTTACAGTTGGAGTAAAACGATCCTAGTCAATAGCTGTAAAACGCTACTGAGAAAAGGGAACAAGATAATATTAATGGAAGAACTAGAACATGAGGAAACAGTTAATCCTTATCCAAATAGCGACCAACAAATGGAGATCAACCATCTATTAACGAAGATTAACGAAACGCAAGCAGAAGCGATAAAATTAAAGTATCTGCTAGATATGGACTATCAAACCATTGCCCAACTAACAAATGTATCAATAGGAACGGTAAAGTCGAGAATTTTTCAAGGGTTGAAGAAGCTAAAGGATCTATACGGAGGTGGGAATTAATGATTGAACGAGAATTCGAGAAAGAGAAGAAGCGACTAGAAGAAATGACTGCTCCACCCGAACTAGAAAATCGGTTAAGAAGCGCCTTAGCAACGACCACTCCTAAACCAAAACGTTATTCGCCAATTTGG
This sequence comes from Anaerobacillus alkaliphilus, assembly GCF_004116265.1. NCBI lineage: Bacteria > Bacillati > Bacillota > Bacilli > Caryophanales > Bacillaceae > Anaerobacillus > Anaerobacillus alkaliphilus. The sequence continues at coordinate 74,543 of NZ_QOUX01000025.1, forward strand.
AAGTCTATAGCCGTAGCTCTCATTCTATTTACATTCATTGGTTACAACTACAACGCCTTTGCTTATTACGGTAAACAATTGTTTGGGTTTGATGAGTTAATGTCGGACACACTTCTGCAGTTAAACGAGGACGGCATGGGTCAGGCTGTAGAAAAGTCGATTGAACTAGACAATGATACCGTGTTAACGATTAACGGCATTATGACTGATGCCAATCGAACGATCATATACTACACCCTGACAAACCCAAAAGGTCTTGACTTAGACCATGACTACTTCAGAGTCGGAAGTATTACTGGCTTGTTCACCAATGCCTCAGTCATTAGTACCACGTGGTCCTTAAGTGACTCGGGAACTGAGATCAAAGGAACAATGGATTTTGAACCGGTAAGTCCATTTGCAAAAACATTAACGGTAAATCTTCGCGAACATGACGAAGGTATCTCATTCCCGTATAATCCGAAACTGGCCTTGCAAACACAATTGAAAAGCTCGATTAACAAAACAATAACGGTTGATAAAGGGAATGTTAGATTTGAGAAAATCATAGCAACACCAACCATGACCTTAGTAGAAGGCATCTTAAATGTAGATAATTTTGACCGAGTGCCGCTTGGCTTACATGGGATTGAATTACTCGCAAATGGAGAGCCTGTAGCGATCCTCGGTAGCGGAGCCACATCGTCCATTCGTGGAACAAAGTTCGAGATCAGATATGATGCTCTACCAAAGGAAATCAACTCATTAGAACTACTGATCAAAGACTTTGTTGGCTATCAAAACGTAGCTGAGACATATTCATTAGATAAAGCACAGTTCCTAGTAGGTGATAAAGATCTCTTGGTAAAAAACATAGAGATAGCCTCGCGCGGAGTCGAGATCGAATTGGCAACAGATCTAGACGTTATGCTGGACGGCGTGCAAATTGGCAGTGGAGCAGAGCGAGTTTCCTTAACGACAACAAGGAACCAATACACAACTGAAATAAATAATCGAGAAATGAAGGTACGGACCTTGATTTTTGAAACAGACATGGTCCCAGACGATCTCTTTATCCAAGGCTATCACTACCAAAAGCAATATAACGAAAAAATTACGATACTATTGAAGTAATCCTTTCTGAGCATTCGCATCGACGCCATGGTTATGATAAAATCAACACTAGTAAAATAGAACGAAAAGGAAGTCGTAGGAATGTCAAAAGGAAGTACACCTGTTACCAAAAATGAAATTGTAGACGTAATAATAGAAGATTTAACTCATGAAGGGGCAGGAGTAGCCAAAATCGACGGCTATGCTCTATTTATCCCAAAGGCACTGCCTGGAGAACAAGCAAAAGTGAAAGTCATTAAAACAAACAAAGGGTACGGATTTGCGAGACTATTAGAAGTAACGAAGAGAAGTGAAGACCGAGTTGATGCTCCGCCTTGTCCTATTTTTGATCAATGTGGTGGCTGCCAACTCCAGCACTTAAGCTACGAAGGCCAACTGAAGCAGAAACAAAAGCAAGTCCGTGACGTCCTTGAACGTATTGGAAAGATTACGGATGTTTTCATCCATCCAACATTAGGAATGAACGATCCTTGGCGCTACCGCAATAAAGCCCAAGTTCCATTTGCTGACCGTGAAGGTGGATTGATTGCAGGTTTCTACAAAGAACGAAGTCATGAAATTATCGATATGGATAGCTGTTTAATTCAGCATGAAGAAAATGACAAGATCGTGCAGGCGGTAAGAGAAGTAGCCTCAAAACTTGGAATTAAAGGCTACAATGAGGAACGGCATCAAGGAACATTGAGACATGTGGTTGCCCGTTACGGTGTTAATACTGGTCAACTTATGGTTGTGTTAGTCACTAGATCTAGAGAGCTTCCGAACAAAAAGGAATTAATTGAAGCCATTCAAGAAAAAGTTCCTCATGTGACATCGATTGTTCAAAACATCAATACAAAACGAACAAACGTCATCTTCGGTGACGAAACGATAGTCTTAGCCGGCGAAGAATATATTTATGATACAATCGGCGATGTGAAATTTGCCATTTCAGCTAGGTCATTTTATCAAGTAAACCCAGAACAAACAAAGGTACTTTATGATCAAGCGCTTAAATATGCAGGGTTAACAGGTGCTGAAACAGTGATAGATGCCTACTGTGGAATTGGGACGATCTCGTTATTTTTAGCACAGCAAGCAAAGCATGTCTACGGAGTTGAAATCGTTCCAGAAGCGATTAGCGATGCCAAACGTAATGCCGAACTAAATCATATGGACAATGTAGACTTCGCCGTCGGTGAAGCAGAAAAAGTTATCCCATGGTGGTATGCTCAAGGCATCCGTGCCGACGTCATCGTCGTCGACCCACCAAGAAAAGGCTGTGACGAAGCACTTCTAGATACGATCCTAAAGATGAAACCAAAGCGAGTTGTGTACGTTTCCTGTAACCCAGCGACACTAGCAAGGGATTTACGCATACTTGAAGATGGTGGCTATAAAACGGTAGAAGTGCAGCCGGTCGATATGTTTCCACATACGAATCATTGCGAGGCGGTTGCGAGGATAGAGTTACTATAAGAATACATTTAAACATCCTATTATTTTTTAATAGGGTGTTTTCTTTTGTTAAATCTGAACCGTGCCATTATAGAGGTAAAAAAAGGCTTAAAGATAAGTGGCACCTCTCTATAATCGATTAAACGAGGGAGCCAACCTAATAACGTGCTTTAGTTGTTGTGCCGTCTATATGAAGCAATGTTGGATTTATGTGGAAATTAACTTAAATTTGTAAATATATGTATGAGAAGCCAGTTTATCTTACAAACTATAATAAAACTGTGAGAAGGAACTAATGCATGGCTAAAAAAATTCGTTATCCACTTTCAAAAATAGGTGTATTCGGTATTTCACAGCTGAAGGAACAGAATCCTTACATGATTGCTTGGTGGTCAGCTGTTTTTCCTGGTTTTGGTCACTATTTATTGAGTCAGTACACTAGGGCCGTGCTATTAACTTTAACAGAAGTGGTGATAAATACGCTTGCCCGAATTAATGAAGCAATGGTGTATTCATTTTGCGGAAACTTTGAAATGGCCAAAAATGTATTGGAGCCAAGATGGACATTGGGCTACTTATTGATCTATCTAATTACAATAGCAGACAGCTTCCGTGTTGCCCTCTATCAAAAAAAATTAACACACCTTGCCAAACTGGAAAAAAGCCCTATACAAAATATGGAGATCTTCTCCACTGAAATTCTTTATTTACAAAAGCAAAGTCCCGTTATGGGACCGCTCTACTCCTTTTTCTTTCCAGGGTTGGGACAACTTTATCAACAGCGATATGGACTTGCTTTTTATGCCATTTTTTGGTGGTGGTTCTACCTTACTTTTTCAAGATTGCATGAATCATTTTTATATCTTGTACTTGGTCGTTTGGAACAATCCATAACCGTACTGCATCCACACTGGTTACTCTTTATGCCTTCTGTTATGGGAGGGGCAATTTATCATGCCTATCGAACCACCATTGAACATAATGAACTTTATCGATTGGAGCAACGTCAGCATCTCTCTAGTCGATATCAAAATTTTACTTTTCGAATAAGTCGTTAAGCAGGTGTAGTCTAAATGTTGATTGTCGGTCATTTTGAACACTCTATTGAATTGGAGCAAGCATTAGCCGTATTAGAGGAAAACTCTGTTCAAAGAGAGCATATTATTGTCGTGTTTATGGACAATGATCTTTTAAAAAGCAAATACAGAGAATTTAGCCCACATCCTTTTGAGATAGGGATTTCAACTGCTACCGGTTTTGCGGTTTTTGGAGCAAGTGTTGGTTTTGTTTTAACTTGGGGACCGATCCTGTGTGGACTTTTTGCTGCTATCATTGGATTTTTAATCGGGTATTTAGGATATTCTTTTATTAAAAATAAGAAACTTCAATCTAAACAAAAGAGAGGGAAGCATGAAGTAACAGTTATCATTCAAAGTTCCGAGGAACAATCTCAACGCATTAGAGAAATTCTGTGGCAATACCAGGCACATTCAGTTGGACAGGTAAAATTACCTTAATAATAATTAAGAATAACAGGAGAACGATTTTTCTAGTATTTTTTATTTCAAGTTACAAGCACTTCCAATACGGACAGTGTTTTTTTGTCCGCAGTTTGTTTGATATCTATAATTGAAAAATCTAGGAGAGGGAGGATGTAATCTGAAAGCTATTTTTAACAGTTAATATGTTTTCCTGCACTACTAATACGAAATTAAATCGTATTAGTAGTGCAGGAGGTTGAGTATGGAAAGTAGTAACATGCAATATAAGATGTTGAAATATAAAAAAAAGAAAAGAGGCTCTTTATGAAGAAGTTAAAAACATTGATTGGGAGATTAGTAGTTTGTGCCGTAATCGCTATGATCGCTTTCGTAAGTATAAACAACAAAGATGTACCATTAGATTTGAATGATAGAATTGTTCTAAATCATTCAGCTCCAGCTGCAAGTGTCATGTTAAATATTTAGGGATTTATTACAGAAGTTGGGGAAGATGGGCTGAGCTTCACATTGGATAAAGGAGTGATAGTAGTTGTTATCGCCCTCTTTTCTTGAACCATACTTTACAAGGTTAAGAAAAATTTAAATAATAACCTCTCTTTGTGTAAATACTACAATTGAATTTAGATAAAGGAGGTTTTACATATGCCAAATGCAAAAGACTATGTCGATCAAAGTATGTCATCTGTTCAAAGTACTGTTAGTACATTGCAACAAGCACTTAGTACTGTAGAAAAACCAGATAACAAAAACTTAATTCAAGAAGCAATTAATACACTGAATTCTGTACAACAGAATTTATCTGGGTACCAAGAATAGTTAGTTAAAAGGGTCAATCCATGGGGAATGACCCTTTTAGCTTGTGTTTCTCAGTAAAAATAATAGGTTACCATTCAAAAAAATAGTTAAGGCCGATCGTAATCGATGTGTAAGTGACGATAGCAAAAGCAAATGTAGGAAAATGAGCGTCACGTTCTTTCGGCAACTCGTTTTTTAATACATTTAAGATCATAGCACCTGATATAAAGGCAAAAATCATAGATTGGGCTATGGAAGATAATGAAGTTGATAAGCCTATAACCCAACCAATGAAAATTCCAGAAGCAAGGACATACCTACCTATTTGATTGTATCTCTTTGGACTTTTTCTCCATAAATCATGCGCAACCGCAATGAAGTGTAACCCAATTGCAATTCCGTAAAACAAAGCTTGAAACCCTTCTATTAATGAAGCAACAACAGTATAGGCAATGAGCATATTGTAAATGGTGAAGAAAATTGTTTGTAGCCAAAAGGAAGCGAGACGATCTTCATTTCCTTTTTCATTTGTGCCCGATACAACTTTTTCAACTCCATAAAATATCAGTAAACCAAGAAGACCAATGAAATATAATTCCGAATCCATGGTGAGAGTGTCGGCATAGTCTTGCAGTTTCTGTTGTTCGCTGTGTAGCGATGGCAGAACATAAACAAAAACATACGATACTGCCAAGCCACCAGATAGGGATAACCAGCGTAATCTTTTTATACGATCAGCAGGTATTAGTTCATTTGAGAGTAAGTGAATAATTATAAAGAATATGCCAACTGCGACGATTTCAAGAGACATTGCGTTCTCTCCTTATTTATATCTACTCTTCTTATCCCCCTTTTAATAAATTCAAAACATCGTCACAGTGACACCCGAATAACTGTACAAGATTTTGTACAGTGTGGAGAGATAATTAAAGGTAAGATGACCTCAAATGGTGAACTTATTTATTAATCACGTATAAGGGGTTGAACCAGATGACAACAATTCAAGCACAAATAGAAGCACTAGAACAAGAGATTTTGGAGAAGAAGAGACAGCTTGTTGAACTACGAAAGTCAGTCGGTGAACGATTGGTTCCGAACTATGAATTTGTTACTTCGACTAATAAACAAGCGACATTGCTTGGTTTGTTTGGTGATAAAGATGAACTATTTGTTATCCATAACATGGGAAAAGGCTGTTCCTATTGTACAATGTGGGCGGATGGCTTTAATGGCGTGTATCATCATTTAGCGGCAAAAGCAGGATTTGTTCTTGCTTCTCCAGATGAACCTTCCGTCCAAGAGGATTTTGCAGCGGAACGAAAGTGGCAGTTTCCGATGATTTCTGTTAAGGGAAACTCGTTTACTAGTGAGGTAGGCTTCTTGAAGGAAAATCAGCATTACCCTGGTGTTTCGACATTCCGAAGAGATGAGCAGAATAACATATACCTATGTACTCAAGCTTACTTCGGACCGGGTGATGATTATTGTGTTCCTTGGCATTTATTTGACTTACTACCTTCAGGCTCTATAAATGTTCAAACTATAAGGAAGCTCAACAGCCACTCAACTTTTCAGCTTACGAACAATATAGCAATTGGTGTGAAGGATTATGAAAATGCTATTGGGTTTTATCAAGACATACTAGGGTGGAAGGTCGAACAAATCTTTGAGAATGAAATAAAATTTTCAATCAGTGGAACAAATATTTTTATAGAAAACACGGGTGAAAGCATCGTTCACTTTGAATTTGCAGTTGAAGATATTGAAACTACTAAAAGCCTGCTACTAGAAAAAGGTTGTCAAATCACAAAGGAGTATTCTCCAAAAAGTGTAATGGTTGAAGACCCTTTTGGTTTGAAATTTCACTTGTTCGAGACAACAAGGTAGAGAATATATAAGACTGAGCCGTTCCTTACTATTTTACAAGATGCGTAAAAACGCTCTACTGGTTTGATAGGGTACTCTTTATTGATAATTACTAATAAATCGAGTATAGTTTAATTAAATAATTGAAAGGGAGGGTTGTTAAAGATGATGCATGCAGGAAGATTACGCCAACAAACTTTGAACAATAAGTAATTTAATATGTTCAAAGGCTCTGTTTCAAACAGAGTAAACGGGAGTAGTCTGCACATTTTTAATAACCTTCAACGGAAAAGTAAACACTTTTTAACGTGAAGAAAGGCAGATATCTATCTGTCTTTTTTTCGTATGTCTTTTTCACCTACACAAAGGGAGACGTCTATTTGTGTTAGCCTCGTTTACTCTTGAACAGAGATCTGTGATTTTCTATTATTTACGGCAAATAGTAAAATGAAAAATTTGGAGGAAACGAAAATGAATACACTTGAAATGAAACAATTAGCAAATAGTAAAGGACTAAACATCATAGAAGAAACTATAAAAATGAATGAGTCTGGTGTTGACTTTCGAGTAGCACTTGCTAAAGATCAAAACCGTGATAAATGGGTACTAAGGGTTCCGCGTAGACCAGAGTCTATGAGACATGCTCTAAAAGAGAAAAAAGCGTTAGAAATCCTTCATAACTATGCAAGCTTTGAGGTTCCCAACTGGTCTATTTTCTCCGAAGAGTTAATTGCGTATAAGCAATTAAGTGGTGTTCCTGCTGCTACTATTGACGTTGAACTACAAGACTATGTCTGGAGTTTAGATAAAACCAATGTGCCATCTGAGTATTATTACTCACTAGGAAAAGTTCTCGCAGATTTACATTCATTACCTCAACATGAATTCAAGGATACCGGTGTTAACATTCTTGCTGCTAGTGAGTTAAGAGCTTCCATGAAACAACGAATGGAACGTGTAAAAGAAAAATATCACGTCAACCAAAATCTATGGGACCGCTGGCAAGCATGGTTAGCGAAAGACTCCCTTTGGCCATCTCATGTAGGGGTGATACATGGAGACTTACATCCAGGTCATATTCTTATTGATAAGAACAATCATGTTACGGGTTTAATTGATTGGACAGAAGTAGAGATAGCTGATGTGTCTGTCGATTTTATGTCACATCATTTACTGTTTGGCAAAGATGGACTGAGAAAATTGATTGACGCATATGACAATGCCGGAGGTAAAACTTGGTCTGGAATGGCTGAGCATATCGTTGAACTTTTATCAACAAGTGGCATTACTGTTGCTGAATACGCCGAAGCATCAGGTTTGAAAGAAATGCATGAAGCAGCTACACAGATGCTTGCAAGTGAAAGCTAAAAAATCTCGTCGCAGTAAAGCTAAGGATCCTCGATTTTATACAAATTAATGCGAGATTTGATTTAGAAAATAAGAAAGCAGAGTTGAATTCCTCTGCTTTCTTACTATATGGAAAAAGGTTTTTGGGATTTTCTCACAAAAAATTACTTATATTTCCACTGATATCGTGTATAATTTTTAATGTTAAACAGTTAAGGCAGAATTACGAGCAATATTGTTTCAAAACATTGAATGGAGTGAGAGCATGGATGCACCGAGGTTACGACCTACCCAGCAAGGCGATCGGATTATCACATTGGATATCATTCGAGGTTTTGCGCTTTTAGGTATTTTGTTGGTAAACATGAATTTTTTTGTGGCCCCAGAATTATTTTTACTTCTATCGGGTGATACATTGTTTGATGGAGCAGTGAGCAAAGCTGCAGACGGGTTTGTTACCATTTTTGCAACAGGCAAATTTTTTACGACGTTTTCATTTTTATTTGGTTTAGGCTTTTTTATATTTATGGAGAGAGTAAAGGATAAAGGGCTATCTGTAGGTAAACTTTACTTTAGAAGGATATTATTCCTTTTGTTTCTTGGACTTTTTCATATTTTCATATTATGGAGTGGTGATATATTACTTAATTATGCGCTTGCAGCATTTTTCCTACTGCTATTTAGAAAGTCTTCCAAAGAAACAATTAAGAAATGGGCAATCGGATTATTTAGTGTGGTTATTTTTATAACAGCCATTTTTAGCTTTCTATCATCTCTTATGGATAACGTCCTAGCAGGAGAGATGGAACTTACTACAGACTATTCACTCATGGTTGAAGAAGCGCTTGTTGTTTTTCAAAATGGTAGTTTCTCAGAAATTCTATCGTTTCGCTTAGCTGAAGAAATACCATTTATGTTATCTAACTATATCATCACTGTTCCAATGGTCCTGGCTATTTTTCTTATCGGCTTATATGTTGGGAAAAAAGGGGTTCTCTACAATATAAGTGGTCATTTGGATTGGATCAAAAAAGTTTGGAAGAACAGCATGATCTTTGGCGTTTTAATGACTGTTGTATATGTATTATTAAAAGCAGAACTATTTATCGTACCGTTTTATTTTCATGAAGCAGCCGTAGAAGTTCTCTCGCTAGTATCAGGGCTTGTAATGTCTTTCTTTTACATCAGCTCGATTACACTGCTATGTCAAAAAGAACTTTGGCTGGCAAGACTTAAATTTTTAGCACCTGTAGGTCAGATGGCGTTGACGAATTACTTGCTTCAAACCGTTATTTGTATTTTCTTATTTAACGGCTATGGGTTTGGCTTTTACGGTAAAGTCACGCCAGAACTAGGTATTCTCATCACAGTAGCTATTTTTACTGTTCAAATCTTTTTAAGTAAAGCCTGGATGGCAAGGTTTAAGTATGGACCGCTTGAGCGTCTTTGGAGATTGTTTACGTACAGAGGGGTATAATTCGACGTCTTTGGTGTGGATTGTTGTTAAGATAATGAAATGATATTAAATTAAACACTCCCTAACAGAAAGAGGGAGTGTTTCCGCATACGACACATGTGGAGTGCGTAGCAAGGATAGAGAAGAAACATGCTGATATCAAAGGCTTTAAAGGTTTTTAAGTGAACATCGAATTGTGATTTATGTTCCCTTCCCTCAGACTTGGTGTTTGAGGGTATTTTGAATTAGGGGTCTAACTTTTACGAAGAACTAGTGATATTTGCATTAATGTATGGGTTTTGAGTAATCGTTTATGCGCATAGAGGAAAAAATAAACAACATGCATATGATGAGTCGTGCAAATACTTAACAGATTAAATCTACAGCCACAGCCTGGGAAGACAAAGATTATCACTACGCTAGAAGACAATCTAAGAAAATAGATTGTTATGTAACTCTTAAAATTACTAAATGGTATAGACATAAGAAAAAGCTAAAACAATAAAGATCCAATCACTTTAAAACGATTGGATCTTCAATAATAAACTAAAATTCAAAATCAATGGTACCATTTTCGGTTAATTCAAACGGACCGGGTGTGACATTTGCATCAGGTCTCTTTTTCCCGAAAAAGTCAGAGTCAAAACGATATGGAGTGCTGTCTGGTTGCTCATACTTCATATCAGCGTGATAAGTCTTGCCAAGCAGGTCGGTGGTAACCAACATTGCAGAGGCTCCACGAAGCAATTTGGGCTCATTGACCTGAATTTGTACTCTGCCTTGCATAGGATTAATCTCCACTTTAATGCTCTTCTGCTCATATATCTTCGCATTGGGTTCATGACTGCCTGGAACCGCATTGTTAAGGTATAAATTTCCGTCCATAGCTACCGGAAGAACTGCATTTCCTATAAAGAAATCTTTTGCGGCATCTCCCAGCTCAGCAAGCTCCTCTTTGGTGTATTCCCACCACTTCTTATCTTTTGCATCAGGATGCTTGTCGTAGCCTTCCAGTCCCACAGCATGCAGATAGCAAATGGAATCGTCCGGAACACCATCCATGACAGTCTTCCCGTCATCTCCGACTTCATCCCTAGGTTTAAGCGGAAGATGCTCAAAAAAGGTTATTGGGACAGGTTCTTTATTAGCATCATTATCCCCCAAAAAGATATTGTTATAGTACCTGTCATCGCCTCCGGTAATATTGGAGTAACCTGCCATTGCTGTCTCGTGAGGGAAGTGGTACGGCGTAATACGGGTAATCTCGGAACGAACCACAAATCTACCTGCAAACAAATTATGGATAAATGCTCCACCCTGTGCCATATTTCTGAAATTCATCGGGGAGAGGAACAGATTATGATCAGCCATATACGGACCATGGCAAACCTCAACGAAGAAATCCTCAGAAAGATTATCAAAAAATACATTACGACTAATACGGGTGCCCTGTGCTTGCCAGTCTAGCCAAACTCCACGGTAACTGCTATAGATAATATTTTCACTAATTTGAGTATCTAGAGCAGCATGCAGCTTGATTCCTGCTACTTCGGCACCATGTCTGAGACGCTTGTGATGGATATTGTAGATCCGGTTTTGATAAATGCGACTGAAGGCTCCACCCATATGTCCCACAATTCCTGCCTGTTCACAATCATGGATTACATTACCACGAACGATGTGACTGCCTACACTATCCTTATGCCATCCAGAACGTAATGCTCTCAGGATAACCTCCTGCTCACGTTGTGTGCCGCCTTTCATGTGCTTGTCCATATACTTAGCGTGACCTGTACCGATCTCAGTACCTAGGCTGATACCAACGCTTTTGGATTCATTGATCATATTGTTTTCGATAATCCAACCCTTACTCCAGTGAGGTCCGATCAAACCTTCCTGGTAGTCAGTTGGCGCTGCCCATTGAGGAGATGCTTGACGAAGTGTGAATCCACTTACGGTTATATAGTTAAGTCCTGGTTTCTCAGGCCAGAAGCAATAAGGACGGACGTTAATTTCTACATTTTCCTTACGAGGATCTTTTCCACCAAAATTGGCCCAAATTTTCGTTGTTGTAGAACCAACTTCGGCATACCATTTTAGTAGTGAGTCCTTGGGATATTTGGCTTCGGGCCAAACATCGGGCTTACGTACTTTATCAACACTATTGCATTCATATAAGGATTTGCAATCCAAATATACATCACCGAGATGAACTGGGAAAGCTCCGTCAAATAGCCAGTCTCCACTCAACTCTACTTCAAAGGGATTACGAACAGAAAATATCGAATTAGGTATTTCTGTGCTCCAAACACTGTCTCCTTCAGCCTTCCAGTCGGTAATACGTTCAGCCCCTGTAATGACGACTTCCCCGTCACCAGCCGACCTATATATAATTCTATGCTCTTCTGTTCCTCCATTAGCCGGATTAACCCATTCCCTATATACCCCAGCGTGAACAGTAACCGTATCACCAGCCATGGCAAGAGCCGCAGCGCGTGATATTGTACGAAAGGGTTGATCAGATGTTCCTTTTGCCTGATCATTCCCTTGCATTGACACATGATATTTCATATTATCACTCCTTCTCCCCACCTTATAAAAGCTGTAAGAATTCCTTACAAACGGCAGGCAATATATAAAATTTATTGTTGTAGTAATCTGTAAACAGTTTGCTTAGTAATAGTAATGATCTTATCTGCCGTCATTTTCTCAAACCTGTGCATATAGTGTCTAGCCAGACCAGACGCTATAAATATTATATTAAAGATAGGTGTTTAATAGCAATTTCGGTATGTAAGTACTTTAATTTCAGTGACAAATGATATATTTTAGAGGAGTGGTTTCCGAACTCCGGCTATGAGATTGATGACACCAAACTAGACTTTGAGTTTTACGATGAGCGCTGCCACCCTTGGGAATATGATAATTTATGGTGGGAATTTACGTTCCTATCAAAAAGGTATCTACCATAGTATAGCTCGTTAATATAATCCCCAAGCTCAAAAAGAGCTTGGGGATTACTTGGCCTAAAGCAAAAATAGTATACAAGCTTGTGTATGAATTGAAGAAGAAATTCATACCTTATTACTAGATATAATAATGGTCACTTGGTTTGTTTTTATTCTTTTCATATGGAATTCTAAAACTAGATTACGTGGCATTGATGTTATTTTCTACAAACGGTCAGCTAAAAATTATCTACCAAATTTTTAATTTCACAATCAAACTTGAGTGTGATAAACTTTTTGTATCTATCATAACTATAAATTATAACTATTATAATAATTAATTATTATAAGAAATTAATAGATTTTTAGAATTCAGGAGGGATTTTATGAATAATGTATATCAAGAAAGTAAGGATTTTGCCGCTACCTACATACTACCTTACACAGAAATGATTGATCAGGAATCGAAATTTCCGGAAGAAGCTTTTAAGGAACTAGGGAATAAAGGCTTCTTAAAACTGCTTGTACCTGAAGAATTTGGTGGACACGGAAAAGGTCTTGTCGAGCATGCAGAGGCTGTTCTGGCTTTTGCGGAGTCGTGTTCTACAACTGCACTTTGTTATATGATGCATAATGTTGCTTTGATGTGTATCGTAACTCACGGAAGTGAAGAGCTTAAGAGAAAGATTTTTTCTGATGTCGTAGAAAATGGAAAATTCCTTGCATTAGCCTACAGTGAATTCGGAACAGGAACACATTTCTACAATCCAGAAATTCAAGCTCAGTTTAATGGTGACTATACAAAATTCAACGGAACGAAGAGCATGGTAACTTCAGCAACGTATGCTTCTTACTACCTTGTTCTTGCGCCATCTGTAGAAGAAGGAAAAATTAATAACTGGGTATTCCCTTTAGAAACAGAAGGCTTAAGCTTTGAAATGTCCAATTGGAATGGACTCGGAATGAGAGGGAACTCTTCCTGCCCAATGCACATCGAAAATGTTGCTCTCGAAGCGTCCTATCGAATTGGAGAAGAAGGTTCAGGCCAAGAGCAAGTATTCAATGTAGTAGCACCTTTCTTCATCACAGGACTAGGTTCAGTTTACAGTGGTACTGCCTTGCATATGTTTGATGTTGCAAGTAATTATTCTGTAGATCGAAAATACCCTGATGGAAGTTCACTATCTAATATTGAAACCGTCCAAGTACATATTGGAACGATTTACAAGAATGCAGCTGCGGCAAGAGCCTTAACGCTAGATGCTGCTACTGCAGGTGCAAACGGAGACGCAGATGCACTTGCAAAGATTTTAGCTGCTAGAATTGTAGCATCAGAAGCTGCGATTGAATGCGGGAAGCTTGCCATGAGAGTCGGGGGAGGGAAAGCATATAATAAAGCTTTACCTACCGAAAGACTTCTGAGAGATGCCTATGCAGGGCAAATTATGGCTCCAAGTGCAGACGTTCTAAATGTTTGGCTTGGAAAAGCATTAACTGGTCAGATGATTCCTTAAAAATAGAGTAGGAGTGAGTTTATTGAGTAATGATAGAGTAAAAGTTGGTGCTGTTATTTATGATCCGAAAGTTACGGTTATTTGGGAGATTATCGCTGATTTTTTCAAAGAGGAAGGCCTTGAAATAGAATGTGTCTTCTATAAGGATTACGAGAAACAGGTTGACGGATTAATGAACAAGGAAATCGATATTGCCTGGAACTCGCCTTTAGCTTGGTTGGACACTTACTTGAGAACCGATGGAAAATGCCAGATGGGCTCTATGAGGGATACAGACAGAGACCGAAAGACATGCTTCATCGTCCGGAAAGATAGTGGCATAACGAACCTAGATGGGTTAAAAGGAAAGACGATTGGTTTTGGAGCGATCGATTCTCCTCAAGCAAGACTTATCCCGATCAACCACTTGTATAAAAATGGACTAGAATTTGAAGAAGATTACAGTGAAAAAAGGTTTGATATTGGTGTCGGTCTTCACGGAGATCACGTTGGTGGCGAGTTAGATGCCGTAAAAGCACTGATGGAAGGAACTGTAGACGCCGCTGTAGCTCTCGATTTGAATTGGGACGCTTGGAAGAAGGACGGTACCGTTGATGAAAATCAGTTAGTTTGCATTGATACAACGGATTTGTTTGACCACTGCATTTTCGTAGCGCACCCTGAATTTTCAACTGAAAGATTTCTAGAATGGCAAAAGGTGCTTAATAGAATGGATTATAACAATGATGACCATAAAAATATGATGGATATGGAAGGCTTAAAGGAATGGGTTGAAGGCAGGATTACAGGGTTTCAGCAATTACGCGAAGCCAACAACTATTTGAAGTTCTTTGATAAGTAAAGTAGGCATTCTTTAAAAAGAGAAGCAATCCAGGCTTCTCTTTTCACTATTTCAATCTGGGAGATGATACATATGAAACTACCATTACCTCTCTTTCCTACTTCCTTAATAGGGAGCATGCCTAGATCAAAAGAAGTTCTAAAAGCACTGAGAATGGTGAGAAGAGGAACGATCGATCCTGGCGACTTTAACAAGCTTATAGAGACTGAAACCGAGAAGGTTATTAGGCTTCAGGAAAATTTCGGAATCGATGTAATTACTAGTGGAGAGCTTGGGCGTGATAACTACGTATCCTTCGTTTCCGATAAAATTGGCGGAGTCAAAATGATGAGCATGAGTGAAATGCTTGATTATATTGATGATAAAAAAGCTTTTGAAAACATCTTGACCACTCTTGATGTTCCGGCAGTAAGCATTAAGAATGCTATTTGTGTTGGCAAGTTGAGCTACAACGGCGACATTGTCGCAGATGAACTTAAGATGGTAAAGAAGTTTACGAACAAACCTGTGAAAATCACCTTACCAGGTCCTTATCTCTTGACTAGATCAATGTGGCTTCCTAATCTTTCTGGTAAGGCTTATGGTAGTAAAGAAGAGCTTGGCCAAGATGTTATTAAGATTATGAAAGAAGAGATCGATAACCTTATGAGTATTGGAGTCGATGTCATTCAATTTGATGAACCAGTGCTGACAGAAGTTGTTTTCACTGACGGAAAGCCAAGATCATTTATGTGTGCAGCTCTTTCGGAGCGAAAAGATCCTAAAGAGGAGCTTGAATTTGCCAGTTCACTAATTAAACAGATCATCGATCATATAGATAGGTCTAAGACAGTTCCTTCACTTCATGTTTGCAGAGGGAACTGGAGTAAGGATGAGAGCATCTTATTGACAGGTCCATATACTCCTTTACTCGAGCTATTTGCAGAGGTAAACCCAGCCCTTTTAACACTTGAATTCTCTACTCCAAGAGCAGGAGAGATCAGCTCATTACTCACAGATACAAAAATTGGAGAGCACACAGCACTTGGTTTAGGAGTGCTAAATCCGCGTACAGATGAAATTGAGACAGTTGATTCAATTCTCTCAAGAGTAGAAGAGGCAATGAAGTATCTACCAAAAGAAAGAATATCGCTAAATCCTGACTGCGGGTTTGCCACATTCTCAAGTAGTCCGGTTAACGTACTTGAGACGATCACAGGCAAAATGAGCACGTTAACAGAAGCAGCTTCAGTTTTAAGGAGAAAATATGAAAAAGAAGACTTCAGATAATAGAAACACATTGTACGAGTCCAAAATTTTTGATATAAACTTTAGAGGAACGTCTAATGATCTCTCACGAGTAAAAGTATTTACAAATAAAAGCAGCATTCAAATAGAGAAGCAAATAAGCTTTGACTCAGAAAACGAGCATATTACTAGTGTTGAATACTTTGCAGGATCAGTCTTAAGTAGCATTTTATTGTCACTGTTAGAGCAATCGAAAAAGCGAGGGTCAATCATTGAAGAAATTGAAGGAGTTTTGAACCTATCACTAGAAAACCCTCTGACCTTAGCTGGTGTCAGGGGGTATGACGAAGAACCGGTGATCAGTAAAATCATGATTACTGTTTTCTTATATGCAGATTTAGAGGATAATGAGTTTGATGATTTTTGCACCAAGGCACTAACTAATTCACCAATCTATAATACTTTAAAAAAATCAATGAAGCTTGAAGTCTTATTTAAGAAGCTTTTGTAATGTCACTGTGACAACCCGAAAAATATTGTTTCATAGGGGGATTGTGGAACAAGAAACTTCGGGGTGTCACAGTGAGTTTACGATAGAAAAAAAAGGGGGAGGCGGGAAATGGTGAAGCGAGATGAAGATTTTGAAATTAACTCCTTCAATCATTCGCGTTTTAGCAATAATTTGACTTACATCAGCAATGGCCATAAGCCTCCTAATATGCATAAATGGGGGCCGGGTGTACGTGATATATATGCTTTGCACTATATCGAAAGAGGAAAGGGGGTTCTAGAGACAAGGCATGGTAGGTTTTCACTAAAAGCAGGAGAAAGCTTCATGATATATCCTCATATGGAAATACATTACTATCCGGATTTGGAAGATCCTTGGGAGTATGTTTGGGTTGATTTTAACGGTGAAGAAGCTGAAAAACTGTTGTCTTTGACAATGTTTTCGCCTGATAAGCCTGTTGTCCCGATATGCAATGTAAATCTAAAATCCTTTTTTGATATTGGTGTGAACATCAATACTAAACCATTCGATAAATTACGGTCTGATGCCAAGTTGCGTCTGCTCCTATCCTATTATATTGAATATTATCAAAAAGAAACCTTAATCCTGCAAACAGATTATGTAGGAGTGGCGAAGAATTATATTCACAACAATTATTGGAAAAATACGATGAGGGTTTCGGATATCGTGAACGCTGCTAAAATCGAGCGCAGTTACTTGTTCCGCTTATTTAAAGAGGAAACTGGAATGTCTATCTCAACCTATGTCACCGAATACAGAATCCGCCGTGCGTGTGAACTCTTGAAGTCGGCTGAACTGTCTATTAAATCGGTAGCTTACTCTGTTGGATATAGGGATCAACTATACTTCTCGAAAATATTTAAAAAGGCAACGTCACATACTCCTTCAGAATATATGACATTGCATGCAAATCGTTCAGTGCTTTAACGAAATAAGACACACATCCCAGATTCTCTGTAATACTTAATTAACT
Source organism: Anaerobacillus alkaliphilus (assembly GCF_004116265.1). Classification (NCBI taxonomy): domain Bacteria; kingdom Bacillati; phylum Bacillota; class Bacilli; order Caryophanales; family Bacillaceae; genus Anaerobacillus; species Anaerobacillus alkaliphilus. The sequence goes on from NZ_QOUX01000025.1 coordinate 92,094, forward strand.
TTTCAATAGGTTCGCGCCCGCAGTTTAATTTCTCACCTAGGCAATCAATACATAGAAAATCTTGTGCAGTTCTAGAGACAAGCTTTAAGTAGATGGCAACATCATCTGTTTGGAGAGGAACTCGGCACGTTTGGCATGACCGATTGCTGCTGCTCATTTGACTAATTTTGCCCGTACAACTAAACAATCCCGTGCCGGAACAGTTGGAGCGAATCGTTCTTTAAATTTACCAAGTTCCTTATACTCCCAACAGTCATACAGTTCTAAAGAGAAACCAGACGCATACGGAAGTCCTAGATCCCAGAATTGTAATGAAATTTCTCTCTGAGTATCGCTCAAGTTAAAGAAGCCGATGGCAAGGTCACCGTCTGTGAGAACTTTGACAAGCATAAAAACATCATCTGAATGGAACCACTGCGGCTCCGGTTTAATACGGTAAGCCCCGCGCCCTTCGACATCTTGATTAATTTTGATAAGCTCTGGGTTTAACAGAATATCCTTTGTTACGTCATTAGCGTTTCGGATATCACAACCAATCATGAGAGGAGAACCCATCATACACCATAAAGCAAAATGGGTTTTGTACTCATTGTCGCTGCACCCTCCGATTTTACTGCCGATAAAACCATCGTTACTACCACCGTACATTCCTACCACAAGCATATCCATATCATTATGGCAGAAGGAGCCTGTGTAACATGTCTTATCGAGCTGTGAAAGGGTCAGGCTTTTTATCGAGTCCCAGTTATCTTGTATGTCGCCAGTCGACCTATACATATGAGCACCGGATTCTCGAATCCATTGGTACACATTATCTTCACCCCAGTTGCAGGCGGAAAATAAAATGTCTCTCCCGCAATTTTTAAGAGCGAGACTCATTCGTTTATACAACAATTCCCCTGACATACTCCTTGGCTTAAAGCAGTAATCATATTTTAAATAATCAACGCCCCATTCGGCTAATAATTGAGCGTCTTGGAATTCGTGCTCAAAACTGCCCGGAAAGCCGGCGCAAGTATGGGTACCTACGCATGAATACATACCGAACTTTAAGCCCTTTTCATGAATATAGTCTGCGAGTGCTCGTATACCGCTTGGGAATTTGATAGGATCGTGCACCAAATTTCCTTCAGAGTCCCTTTCCTTCAAACTCCAACAGTCATCGATAACGATATATTCATATCCAGCATCCTTATACCCCTCTGAAACAAAGCGATCTGCTACATCCCGTATTAGTTGTTCATTAATATCCCAAGTAAAGGTGTTCCAAGAGTTCCACCCCATTGCGGGCCTCAAACCCAGTAACTTATGACTGTCCATAATGAATCCATCCTTTCTAGATTTCCGGAATTCCGTATGTTAGAAGACTGGAATTTTTTTATGACTTGATTAAATCATTTTTTGTTTTCTATAGCTATAGCTTTGTGTTGCTTGTATATGGATATTTGTTGTTTTAATTTTTGCTAAAGATTATAGTTTTTGATAGATATCGGGTTGGAGTTAGAAAAAATTTAATCGTCTTTGTTTAGGAAATATCTGGCTGTGGTAAATTGAATTGGCTATTGGCTAAGAGTTTAGAGATAAATTTTTTTTGATTACAACCAAGGTAATAATGAGAATGGACGTCAAAACAGGATCGAATTGAGGAGGTAAGTATATGGATGTTTCACATATTGTCAAAGGAATTAATGATCTTTTCAATACAACAAGTAAGGAAATCTATTCTAAGGAATCTGGAATTACATACAATGCAGATAAACAAGTAAAAAGGTTAGGATATTGTGTTAATTTAACGCTTGAAACTATCGAGGAAGCAAGAAATCATGGAGTTAGTATGATGTTGACCCACCACGATGCATGGGATGAAATCTTTGGATTAAAAGAGGCATGCATCGAAAAACTAGCCGAGTATGGTATTAGTCACTACTATAATCACTTGCCGCTTGATGACTGTAACTTTGGAACAAATGATAGTTTATTAATAAAATTAAACTTAGAAATTGTTAAGAGGACTCACGAGTGGGAAGGATTATATTTTGGTAGAGTCGCAGAATACGGTGAAGAAGTTGAATTTAGTGAATTTGTAAAATATATTGAAAACCTACTTGAAGAACCGGTTAAATCTTGGCGGTTTAATGACAAAAAGGTGAAGCGAGTGGGCTTAGTCTGTGGTAATGGTGCGCCAACAACATGCCTTAAGGAATCAGTCGAAAATGAGTGTGATGTATATATTACAGGGGAATGTAATTTGTATACGATACAATATGCTAAGTTTAAAGGAATAAATCTTATCATTGGTAGTCATACTTTTACAGAATTCTTTGGTATTGAAAGTTTAGCGTTGAAATTGAATGAGAATATAAAAGAACTTGAGGTAGTAAAACTTAATGAAGAGCATTATGAAGCAAATATAAAGTAAGTGTAATGTCACTGTGACACCTCGAAAAATATTGTTACACATCAATATCTGTGAAACAAGAAACTTCGGGGTGTCGCAGTGACGTAAACTACTGCGATTATTTACTAACGACAGGAAACCAACCGGGTGTATTCATGATAGCTGACCATAACGCATCAGGCACAATTAACTTTTCTTGGTCGTCATTTGTTAATGTTGTGGCGATGGTGTCTTCTTCACCAGATTGGACTTTTTCTATCCAATTTGGTTCAACAATTAATTCTCGTCCTAATGCTAGCAAAGGAACTCCTGTGTCTAGTGCTTTCATTACATCATCTGGTGTATGTAGTGAACCTACACCAATAATAGGAACTTTATCTCCCACTCGTTCATGGATGAGCGTCACCCTAGACTTTTTATCTTCTTCATCTCTAATTGAACCTTGCCAAAAATTTTGGACAGAGATATGTAAATAATCTAAATCTTGCTCTGCTAGAGTATCCACAAAAACCAGCGTATCTTCCATCGTAATCCCTGGGTTTTCCTTCTCCTCTGGGGATATTCGGTAGCCAATAATAAAAGGGTTTTTTGCATGTTCATCAACTGTAGCTTTCACTACGTCTATGATAGCAAGTGAAAACGCCATTCGTTTTTCAAGCGTACCTCCCCATTTGTCCGTTCTTCTGTTGGAGTGTGGGGAAAAGAATTGTTGTATTAAATACGTATTTGCCCCGTGAATTTCTACGCCGTCAAATCCAGCTTCAATTGCACGTCTAGTGGCATCGCCAAACGCTTGTATGATTGTTTCAATTTCGCCTTCAGTTAATTCACGAGGAGTGACTGACCCAGGTCTAAGAGCAACAACCGCACTTGCACTAACCGGTTGACCATCCTCTAACAACTCAGGTGGGGCCATTCTTCCCGCATGGAAAATTTGCAGGATTGCTTTGGCACCTGCCCCTTTAATTGTATCGGCAAGCCGCTTTAAACCTGGGATCATCTCATCAGAGTGCGCACTAATTTCATTCACGAACCCTTTTCCGTCAGGAGTTACATAGGCAACAGCGGTAATAACAGCTCCAACTCCATTGGACCTAACTCTATAGTATGGCAATTCTTCATCGCTAACTTCACCATTTTTTTTGGATGCAAAGTTCGTCATCGGAGCCATTAGAATACGATTTTTTAAGCGAACACCGCTTTTAAACGTAAACTCTTCAAATAGTGGGTTATATTTTGTATTCAATATCCTATACCTCCTTTTATCTGTAAGTCTATACTACCTTCTACGCACTTATTATGAAATGAAAATGCTTTTTCATACGTCACAGGGAAATATCAAAAAATATTGGTGGAACATTCTCTGTGAAACAAGAAACTTCGGGTAGTCACAGTGACAAGAAAAAAACGGTCACGATACTGTCGAAAAAGATACTAGTTTAGAAGGTTTCTAGAACAAGTTATCATTTATACTAATTATCAGTGTGTGTAAACCTACTAAGTTTTCTGACAGATATCTATATATGGAATATCTGCAATAATAATTAAGGATGGAACTTAACATGTTAAGAATAAGTAATATAAAGCTTCTAGCTGATTTTGACCCAAGTAAGGAGCAGGAACTATTAGCTCTGAAAATTCAAAAAGTCTTAAGGGTCAAAAAGGACAAAATTTTATCTTTTAGTATTTCTAAAAAGTCAATTGACGCAAGGGATAAAAATAATGTCCAGCTTGTATATTCAGTTGATGTTGAAATTAATAATGAGAGCTTATATTTAGGGATAAAAGACGTATCCTACTTTGAACCTTTAGAATATAGCATCAAGAAAATCACAAAAAACAATCGTCCAGTAGTAGTTGGTAGTGGACCTGCTGGACTTTTTTGCGCCTTGGTGTTAGCGGAGCATGGTTTAAACCCAATTGTTTTCGAGCAGGGAATGGACGTAGACAAGAGAAAAGTCGCTGTTGAGAAGTTTTGGAAATACGGCGAACTCGACACGAATTGTAATGTTCAATTTGGTGAAGGTGGAGCAGGAACATTTTCAGATGGTAAATTAACAACAGGCATAAAAAATCCTAAAATCCCAAAAGTGTTTAATGAACTTGTAGAAGCTGGTGCTCCTAGGGAGATATCTTATCTATCAAAACCTCATATTGGAACTGATATATTAATTACGGTTGTTAGAAATATCCGGAAAAAAATCGAACGACTAGGTGGAGAAGTGCGTTTCGAAACGAAAATGAAAGAACTTATTATTGAAGCTGGTGAAGTTAGAGGCTTAGTACTAGAAGGACAGCAAGGGAAAGTAGAGTCAATTGAAACTGATGCAGTGGTGCTCGCGATAGGGCATAGTGCCAGGGATACTTTTTACATGTTAAAGGAATTAGGAGTAGACATGATACCGAAGCCTTTTGCTGTAGGTGTCCGTATTGAACATCTCCAAAAAGACATCGATGAACAACAGTTTGGTCGCTTTGCTAGTAGTCCATTACTTGGAGCATCTGAATATACGTTGAATGCACATCTTGCCAATGGAAGAGGTGCTTACACGTTTTGTATGTGTCCTGGAGGTCATGTTGTTGCAGCCTCTTCAGAAAAAAATACAGTAGTTACGAATGGTATGAGCTATAGTGCAAGAAGTGGTGAAAATGCCAACAGTGCATTACTTGTTTCTGTCTCACCAAAAGATTTTAATGGCGATGTATTAGGGGCAATTGAGTTTCAAAGAAAACTTGAACGAAAAGCCTTTGAAGTTGGAGGTGGAAATTATTACGCACCAGTCCAACTGGTTGGCGATTTCTTAGCAGATAAACCTAGTAAACAAATTGGGCGTGTTATTCCAACTTATACCCCAGGTATCACAACTACAGATTTAAGAGAATGTCTTGATGATTTTATCGTTGACAGTATAAAGGATGGCTTACGAGCAATGGATAAAAAACTTTCAGGCTTTATCAAACACGACGCAATTTTATCTGCTGTAGAAAGCCGAAGTTCATCACCAGTTACGATTAGGCGAAATCCGCTAACATTTGAGTCGAACATCAAGGGGTTATACCCTTGTGGTGAAGGTGCAGGTTATGCTGGAGGTATCACGTCCAGCGCGGTTGACGGTATAAAATGCGCAGAAGCATTAATGAAAATTGACGCTTAGTTTTGGACCACTGTGACACCACTAAAAATAGTTTCTCGCAAGTTTGTTTCTTAGGCACATGGTTGATAATTCATGAAACATGTCTGTGAAACAAGAAAATTCGGGGTGTCACAGTGACAAAAACGATATACTTACGCTAACTCATTCAATTGTGATGCAACTATTTCCATTTTCGGATTTTTTGGAGGGAAATTCAAAAAATATGTTAAACTACTTATAAACAATAGATAACGTGTTTCAAAACAACATCAAAGAAATACATGGAGGAGATTACATTAAAAATAATATAGTTATAGCCATAATTATAGGATTAGTCGTTTCAAACATTTATTTTATATCGCAATATCATACTCAAAAAAGGATAGCTGAGGATTTTCACTCTAGAAATATTCATAAAGCAACTGATGTATTTTACTCTACTACACGACAATTGGATAACATTTATAATTCTATCCTTAAAGGAGAATCTGTGGAAAGACAACTCCTGATTCTAGCTGATTTGTCTTCATCACTTTCAACTTCTGAAGAATCATTTTCCTTCCTCCAAGTATACCTTAAGCAATCAATGCCCCGAAATTTGCATGATAGTATGGCTGAAATTTCTAGATTTTTCAGCGATATCAATCTATATGTGAGTGGACAAGTAAGGGGATATGTAGCTGGAGATGAAACAATTACCCAAGAAGAAATTTTATATCATATCGAAACATTTAATAAAGGTATTGAATATTTAATAGCAAATTTAAATGTAGATATTTTCTATGAGGGGAATTATGAAGAAGTTAAAAATCACTGGAAAATTCTAGCTAGAGAAATAATAACTCAATTTCCTGATAATAGTGTATTTAATCATTATGGTGAGTGGTGGTTTTAACAGAAGATATAATAAAAGACACTTGGATGATTCAAAGTTTCCAAGTGTTTTTTCTGTTGATTTTTGTGAAAAGTAATTGTTAATAGGGATATTTTTTGAGATTAAAAATCGATTTTCTTAATGTTTACTTAACTAATAGATGGGTATTGTTATGTATACACACAAAGAAAGGCGTGGATCTGATGTTAAGATGGTCAATTATCTTTTTTATCATTGCACTAATAGCGGCATTCTTCGGCTTTATCGGAATAGCTGGTGCAGCAGTTGAAATTGCTAAATTTATTTTTTATATCTTCATCATATTTTTTATTATCTCGCTTATTGGTAGCGTAATTAGGAGATATAAGCGTAAACCTTCTCCTAAATTAATAAAATATAATGAAAAAACCTTCGCTACAGTTTGTTATAATGAAGCGAAGGTTTTTTTGAGCAGAAACAATTTTACTGGGAGTGGTGAGATGATCGAAAATAAAAAATACTTTTATTGGGCAATAGCAATTGCAATATTTGTGATCATACTCAATTTGCCCTTCCCGCACGCAAGATCATTAATCGAGACTATTCTGTTAAGTCTAAATGCATCACACCGATCTGCTGGTGGAATCCATTATGTCGGGGTTATTTCGCTCATCCTTGTCATAATTAGTCTGTTTTTACTGTCAAACTCTTTGAAAAAATATAGAGGTCGCTTTGTTCTCCTCGGATTTGTTGTTATGATGGTTGGACCAGTCTTTTTAGTTAGTGTTTATCAACAATCGGTAGCAACTGGAATTTATGCGGTTTCCTATGATCGCGAGTCAAGCAATTGTCAATTTACGATGATTGATGATGAAACATTAGTAGGTACTTGTAAACTGCCATTTGTAAATCACAGTAGAAAGCCTGTTGAATTTTCAGTTGAGTTTTACGAGCGGCATCGCTTTGAGGGTGATCCCCAAATGCTTACTTTAATGAATCATGAAGGTTTGCATGAAATCACTCTTTCTGGAAGAGAAAGAAGAATAGTTACTCTAGAAACCGAAATAGATATTTCAACAGTTGAGAACCACATTTGGAGTGGGACAGCTAACGGAGTAAACATCATAATTAAATCTGAGAAAAGTAGGAGAGAGTTATAAATGGTTAATAAGTCCATTACTTTAGAAGGACAACTGACATACGAAGAATTTAAACAATACAGTCGATATCATTCAAGGAAAGTCCTCACTCGTTATTTCATCATTGTGTTTCTAGTTTCCATTATTGGAGTTTACATCATGGCTTATGATGAACTTGGCTGGTTTCTTACTATTTCATTACCACTATCCATCACTTACATGGGTTTTATAACCCTCAAGATTGTATTGAATTTTTTTAATAAAATGCATTATGATCGAAACCCAACGTTAAAACAAAGAATGAAATACATGATTAACGCTAAATCGATCCGTCTAACTGGTAATAGCCTACAATCAAAGTATGTCTGGGAAGATATATTATCAACTACAGAATACAAAGATATGTTCCTTCTTTACGTCACAAAAACATCAGCACTTATTTTGCCTAAAAGATATTTTAAGAACAAAGAGGATATCGTTCGATTTAAAGGACTACTAGAGGAAAAGATTAATCCTAAAAAATTGAAATTAATATAGTGAGTGCTATACTTTAGGAACAATCGACAGGTGCACAAACACCTGTCGATTGTTTTGTTTTCTTGCTACGACATTCGAAAGCTATTGCCTATACTTTGAATTTTGGTATCTTAGAAGATAGGGATGAGGTGTTCGAATGAAACTGGATGTGCCAGAAGAATATTGGAGAGCAATTATAGAGAATGATTCGAGTTATGATAAAGTTTTTACTATGCTGTTAAAACGACTGGGATATTCTGCCGTCCATCATGTCATTCTAGGCCTCCAAATAAAGAAAATGTTAGGATATTCCATGATGCAAGAGTAGCACAATCATTTCAATATAGACCTTGTAAACGATGTAGACCAGATGGGATCGAACTTCCTGAGGAGAAGTGGGTGAATTCCATTGTGGGTTGGTTAGAAACGAACTACAGGAAAGACATTACATTAACCATCCTTGGAGAAACGTTTCATGTGAGTCCATATCATCTTCAGAGAACGTTCAAGCGTGTAAAGGGAATTAGTCCAGTCGAGTATCTTCGAAAAATTCGAGTAGAAAAAGCAATCTATTACCTAGAAAACACAAACGAACCAGTATCAATTATTGGCTCCGCAGTTGGGTTTACAAATACCTCTTATTTCGTTACATTGTTTAAAAAGGAAAAGCAGCTCTCACCGAACGCTTATAGAAAAAAATACAAATCTGACAAGGGAGCTAGTAAATGAGATTATTCGGGCCTTTACTCGTATTAAGTTTAATATGGGGATTATCCTTTGTGTTTATAGAAAACTTAATTGGTACAGCAGGTGTATGGGGAACTGTATTTTTACGCTGTCTAGCTGGTGCAATCATTCTTTTACCAATTCTATTAATTAAGTTTAAGAGAAAAGAGGTTCCAAAACGCCTTCCGTGGAAAGCACTAGTGACCGTTGGGGTGTTTAATGCTGCATTACCGTGGGGGCTCATAGCACTTAGTCAAACGAATATTACAAGTAACACAGCAGCGGTCCTTAATGCTTTGACACCAATATTGACGGGTTTAAATGGATTTATTATCTTTTCGGTCTTTCTTAACAAAAGGCAGTGGATAGGCATTATTCTTGGGTTTGTTGGAATTTTAATCTTAATGGAATTTAACATTAACGAGTTATTTTCTAGCAATTTCATTGGAATTGGAACTATGGTGCTAGCGACCACTTGCTATGGATTTGCATCTCATTTTACAAGAAGACACCTGCAAGGGTTGAATGTCGTTATCATTACAACATTCTCTTTACTAGTTGGTGCATGTATAGGGGCGATAGGAGTAGTTGTCACAGACTCTTCGTCATTTGCAAACATAATAAACTCTATCGATTTAGTGTTCCTTGTTTCTGTAATAGGTTTAGGTTGTTTAGGATCAGGGATTGCTCACTTACTCTATTATTATTTGATTAACCATGGCGGAGCAGAATTTGCTAGTACTGTCACTTACCTGATCCCCCTTACGGCACTTATGTGGGGCAATGTATTACTAGGAGAACCAATCACTAGTAACCTAATAATTGGCTTGATAACAATATTCTTGGGAGTCTTTCTGGCAAATCAAAAGTCTAGAGTAATAGTTCAAACTACAATAAAGTCACAGTGACAACCCGAAAAATATTGAATTAATAGTATGTTGCACAGGTATTGTGGATATGATTGTGAAACAAGAAATTTCGGGAAGTCACAGTGAGTTGTATAATGGGAGGAAATGAAATGGATAACGCTAACAAAGAATGGTTAAAAATACCTAATGAAATTAGAAATCAGCTCATTCGTAATGTTTGGTGTGCAACATGTTCAGATGTTGTCAAGATAACTAATTACGTTATACAAAGTCATAAGTTAGGAATAATACTTGATGGAAAGTGTGGCACTTGTGGTCAAGAGGTAAGTAGGATTATAGAAAAGTAAATAGACATACTATTTTATAAAGCATCTGCACAAAAGTGTAGGTGCTTGCTTTTTGTGATATGGTGGCCAGTTCCTTTTTATTGGAAGCTAAACCTTGAATGTTACTTCAAAAATTGCCATCTTTTCTAAAACATCCTGTCAATTAGGCTAATTAAACATGCTCGAATATTGTCGAATTATTATCTGTTGACAAGCCTTCCAGATCATGAAATTATTATATAGAAAACCTCAGATTTCCCTCAGTTAATACCCACATTTTAAAATCATATCCAATTAATGAATAATATTGACGTGCTTTAACAACCTCTTTTTACTCTTTTTTCTCCAATAATGACTTCAAAATTCTTTCAAAAAGTAAAACTCTGAAAGGAGTGATTAACCAAATTACATATAATAGTTTTCTAGGATTTTGTATCAAAACTAAATCTCAAGGAGGAAAGTTAATGGGTCACGATATTTATGGAGTTAGTAAAGCCGGTAATGAAGTTGCGTATGCGCGGTTTAGTATGGGGAATTATAACGCATCAATACTATACAGTTTACTTGATGCAAATGAATTCCATGCAGGAGTTAGTGGATCAGGTGGAAGTTCTACATTTACAATAGAACAAATGGAAAAGGCAATGGATGCCTACAAGCAATTATTTTCTCATATCCCTCTCTCGGAGGCTGATTGGGATCTAAAACAAATCCTGATGTTTATAGAAAATTGTTTAGAAACAGCACACAAAGATGGGAGTGTAAGTGTTTATTTTGGATAATTTGTCTATTTGTATTCCTTAATTTTCTGCTTATCCTGATCTAGTAAAATCAACTTCACATGTGACAAACCCATCATAAGACAACCTCAAATACTTCTATTATCTCCAGAAAAAGCTAACAAACCTATATTAACAAAACCATGGTACCTAATCTATTGCATATATAAGTGGTATAATAAATAAGAAGCACTATTGAACGGAGGCGCATGCTAATGAAGTGGTCAGAAATTCGTCAGATTTTTCCAGAACGGTGTGTCTTAGTAGAAGCAATAAAGTCAGAAACAAGAGGTAGAGAGAGAATAATTGATGAAATGTCGGTAATTAGTGACTTTGAAAACGGCAATGCTGCATGGAAAGTTTATAAAAAATTACATGCTGAAAATCAGAGCCGTGAATTATATATCTTTCACACTAATAATAAAGAAGTAATAGTAATTGAGCAGCCATATTTAGGAGTGCGAAGAAGAGTATGAAGTTTGGTATGGAAGACCATTTACCACAGGCTTCTATTGAAATTGAGTACTATGGTAAGAAAAAGACTTCTAGAAACGTCCTTCTAGATACTGGCTGTTCTTCAACCATATTAGATACGGATCTATGTGAGGAAATTGGACTGTATCTTGATCTAGAAAATGCAAAAAAGCGAAAGATGTACGGAATTGGTGGCACTGAAATTTGTATAGAACAAAAAGTGAGCAGTATGTCAATTGATATCTTTCCAATTAATGACTTCACGATACAGCTCGGGGATGTTAGAGAGATGCATGGGTTTGATGGGATAATAGGTAGTGACTTTTTTCTAGTAAACAAATTAATCATCGACTTCCAAATAACGGAAGTGCTGAAAGCTAGTTTAAGGTAAACACTATCAAATCGGAGAGACCACTGAAAATCATTACGCCAGGTTAACCAGTGTCCAAATAAATTTTAACAAGCAGCAGACTTCGTAAAAAGAGGGACTGCTGCTTATTCGTTTCCAACCAAAAACCCCACCATCATCTCTGACAGTGGGGTTTCTATCAAACTTACTTACTAGCTAATTGAGCTTTCTTAAGTTCAGCCTGATTTAGGTCAAAACGATCTGCGTTCATTACTTTTACCCAAGCAGCGATAAAATCACGAACGAATTTCTCTTTGTTGTCGTCTTGAGCATAAACTTCTGCAACAGCACGTAGTACTGAGTTAGAACCAAATACTAGGTCAACTCGAGTGGCTGTACGAACTACTTCACCTGTTTGACGATCGCGGCCTTCATATACCGTTCCGTCTACAGGCTTCCATTGTACGCTCATGTCAAGTAAGTTAACGAAAAAGTCGTTTGTAAGTGTACCTACAGTATCCGTGAATACGCCGTGCCCGGTTCCACCGTAGTTAGTACCTAGAACACGCATACCACCGATAAGTACAGTCATTTCTGGAGCAGTAAGGCCTAATAATTGTGCTTTGTCTACTAAAAGCTCTTCAGGACTTACGCTATATTGTTTCTTTTGATAATTGCGGAAACCGTCAGCTACTGGCTCTAGTACTTCAAAGCCTTCTGCATCTGTTTGCTCTTGAGTAGCATCACCACGTCCTGGAGCGAAAGGAACAGTTACATCAAAGCCAGCTACTCGTGCAGCTTTTTCGATTGCAGCACTACCACCTAGCACAATTAAATCAGCGATGCTAACGTTTTTGTCTAATGAACTTTGAATGTCTTCTAATACAGAAAGAACTTTTGCAAGCTGTTCTGGTTGGTTAACTTCCCATTCCTTTTGCGGAGCAAGACGGATGCGCGCACCGTTAGCACCACCACGATTATCTGAGCCACGGAACGTACTAGCTGAAGCCCAAGCAGTTGTTACTAGCTCTCCGACTGTTAATCCTGAGTCTAGGATTTTTGCTTTTAATTCCGCTACTTCTGCATCTGTTAAATCATAATCAACTGTTGGTACTGGATCTTGCCAGATTAGATCTTCTTCTGGAACTTCTGGACCTAGGTATCTTGCTTTAGGACCCATATCACGATGAAGTAGTTTGAACCAAGCACGAGCAAATGCATCTGCAAACTCTTCTGGATTTTCGTAAAAACGACGAGAAATTTTTTCGTAAGTTGGATCAAAACGTAATGCCATATCAGCAGTTGTCATCATTGTTGGAACCTTAATTGATGGGTCTTCTGCATCTGGTGCTAAATGCTTCTCATCAGGATCTACAATATGCCAGATCCATGCACCTGCGGGACTCTTAGTAAGCCACCATTCATAGCCAAATAATAATTCAAAATAACCGTTATCCCATTGTGTAGGGTTAGCCGTCCAAGCGCCCTCAATACCGCTCGTGATAGTATCACGACCTTTACCGCTACCGTGTGTGCTTAACCAACCGAAGCCTTGTGCTTCAATTGGAGCAGCTTCTGGGTCTGGACCAACTAGAGCCGCATCTCCAGCACCATGGGCCTTACCAAATGTATGACCACCAGCCACTAGAGCAACTGTTTCTTCATCGTTCATTCCCATACGGCCAAATGTTTCGCGAATGTCGCGAGCACTAGCAATTGGATCTGGCTTGCCATCTGGACCTTCTGGGTTAACATAGATAAGACCCATTTGAACAGCAGCAAGTGGATTTTCAAGCTCACGATCTCCTGTGTAACGGTTACTACCTAGCATTTCAGTTTCAGAACCCCAATAGACATCTTCTTCTGGATGCCAAATGTCAGCACGTCCGCCTCCAAAACCAAATGTTTTTCCACCCATTGATTCGATCGCAACGTTTCCTGTTAAAAGCAATAAGTCAGCCCAAGAAATTTTGTTACCGTATTTTTGCTTAATTGGCCATAATAGGCGACGGGCTTTATCAAGGTTGCCGTTGTCAGCCCAGCTGTTAAGCGGAGCAAAACGTTGCGCACCAGTTCCGCCACCACCACGACCATCGCCAGTACGATATGTACCTGCAGCGTGCCAAGCCATACGGATAAAGAATGGGCCATAATGACCATAGTCAGCTGGCCACCAATCTTGGCTATCAGTCATTAGAGTATGAAGATCCTGCTTAAGAGCATCATAGTCTAGCTTTTGGAATTCTTCTGCATAATTAAATTCTTCTCCCATAGGGTTAGACTTTCTATCGTGTTGGTGTAAAATATTTAAGTTTAGCTGGTTTGGCCACCAGTCGCGATTTGTCGTACCACTAGCTTTTGGACTTGTAGCAGCGCCATGATTAAACGGACATTTTCCCATGCTTGCATTGTTATTAGTATCCATATTTTATTCTTCCTCTCACTGTATATTTATTTATAATAACTATTTCTCTAGTAGAAAAAACTCATAAACTAGATGATAATTATTATTACATTATTATTATATTAAATTATTTTGCTAATTGAAAGAAATATAGCTTCTAATAAACAAATTATTTTTTTATGTAATAAAAGTAGTGACAGTTACTAGAGGGAACAGTCATTTCATTACTTATTATTATATATACATATACCCAAGCATCTAGAAGTTAAAACTTAAGATATTTACAGAGATAGCAAATTATATAATTGAAAATGATTATCTATGGATAATTTTAGAAAAATAATTATCACTATTATTAGTCAGACGAATGTCCATTGATAGTCAAATTCTTAGTGGGTTGGGTTATATATAATGTTATGCTCATATATATTTTCAAAAGCTTCTACCTATTCTTGATTTTATTAGGCAGTCACATGTTGAAGTAGATTGGAATGAGTGTCCATTCAGAATTGAATATAAGTTTAAATTGATTTAGAATACTTACCAAAGGTGAAATTTCTGAGTAAAAGAGAGGAGAAACACTATGAAAATTTTTATCTCTGCTGATATTGAAGGGATTTCTGGAGTTGCCACTGGTATCCAGCTAAAGAAGGAAAGTGAGTATCAACGTTTTCGCAAATTAATGACTCAAGATGTAAATGCTGCAATCGAAGGGGCTTTTAACGGTGGGGCAACAGAAGTCGTAGTTGCTGATGGGCATGGCAATATGTCTAACATTCTAATTGAAGAGTTAGACGAACGTGCATCGCTCATTTCTGGTAACAACCGAGTGATGTGCCAGTTAGAAGGTTTAGATGATACATATGATGGGATCTTTTTTGTCGGTCACCACGGACGGGAAGGCGGTTCTGAGCGAACAGTCATCAATCATTCACTAGCTGGTATATGTGTCAATGAATTTCGTATTAACGGAAAGGTTGTTGGAGAAACAGAACTTAATGCTGCTGTAGCAGGTGACTTTAACGTACCAGCTCTTTTAATCACAGGTGATGACACGTATGTAGAAGAGGTAAAAGAAACATTACCTGAGATTGAATCTGCTGTTGTCAAAAGAGGTATTGATCGCTTAGCAGCCGAATTACTTCCTCCGAAGAAAGCACAGCAAATCATAAGAGAAAAAGCGCAAATGGCTGTTGAAAAAGCAAATACGATCCAACCTTATAAAGTAGACGGACCAATTACATTTGAAATTGAATTTAAAGGGACAAATCAAGCCCTTATGACAACAACAATTCCTTCAGTCGAGCTTATCAATCCAAAAACGATCCGATTTACAGCTGATAATATGGTAACAGCATACAAACATGCATGGGGATGTGTCATTATTGGAATGGCAGCTACTCAAGGTGTGTTAGGGCATGCGAACGCATAATGATTTAATATAATTGAGAGTAGCCTTAAGGCACTCTTTTTTGCAGCCGAATATATGTCCTCGAAAAATAAAACTAGAGTAAAAAGAAGGGTGTCCCAAGATGTATGGCTTTTGGGACACCTTTCTTTTTGTGCTAAGCAATTACAGATATAGTAAAAACTTTCGGTGTAGTGAACATTCTGTAAATAAATTTGTGATTATTTTTAAGATAGAGCTCTTTTGTATAGTAGATTTTTATTTTTTTACAATAACATCACAGGAAGGTTACCGGTTATTTACAAATTTATTACAAATTCATTACAATTCCTTAAAAAAAGAGAGACAAAATCATAGTATGATAAGGTGGTATTTTTCATCAGATGTGGAAAATAACACTAAAAATGAATTGAGGGAAAAAGGATATGAAAAACAAATTAATGTTCTTAATTGGACTTGTTTTGATTATCGGATTTATGACGGGTTGTGGGTCAGACACTACGAATTCGAGTGCGCCAGCAAACTCTAGCAACACTGAAATTAAAGAGGAAACGAAATCTAGTGAACCAACTAGTAAAGAAATCAAGGATCTTAAAGTGAGTTTTGTACCCTCTCGAGATCCAGAAGAGATCATTACGATGACGGAGCCACTTAAAGAACTTTTAACAAATGAATTAGCAAATCTAGGCTACGATGTGAAAAACGTTGAGATTAATGTAGGAACTACATATGAAGCAGTTGGGGAAGCTCTTTCAGCTGGTACGACAGATGTAGGTTTAATTCCAGGTGGTACCTATGTATTATACGATGATGGAGCTGAGGTTATCTTAACCGCTACACGTGCAGGATTATCGAATGACTCTAATAAGGCAAAAGATTGGAATGCTAACAAGCCAACAACAGCAACGGATAGCCAAGCAACATACTATCGTTCAATTTTCATTGCTGGACCATCTGCAAAAGGGCAAGAGTTAGCTGAGAAAGTTAACAGCGGTCAAGAACTGACATGGGAAGATTTAAATAGTGCATCATGGGCAGTTATGTCTTCTTCTTCTTCAGCAGGATACATTTACCCAACATTATGGTTACAAGATAAATTTGGGAAAAGTCTTACTGACTTAAGCCAAATTGTTCAATCAGATTCATATGGAAGCTCTTTTGCGCGCTTAGCTGCTGGTCAAGCTGATATTATTGTCGCTTATGCTGATGCAAGAAGAGACAATGAAGCTAAGTGGACTACAGATTTTTCACGATCTGAATCAATTTGGGAAGAAACAAATGTTATTGCAGTTACGCAACCAATCTTTAACGATACGGTAAGTGTAAGTAAAAACTCTAGTATCATCGATGATGGTTTGAAAGCGGCTATACAACAAGCCTTTATCAATATTGCTCAAACCGAAGAAGGAAAAAATGTAATTTCAATTTACAGCCATCAAGGTTACCAAAAAGCAACATCTTCTGATTATGATGGTGAAAGAGAAGCACAAGCATTTCTTAAATCTCTAAAATAGTAGTGAAAAGTGAGAACATCATGAATGGTTGATGTTCTCATTTTTTAAGTCTTGTTGAATGAGAGTAAGAGTTTATTAAGATTGGAGTAATAGCATGATAGAGTTTATAAATGTTGAAAAGACGTATCCAAATGGAACAGTAGCATTAGAAAATATTAATTTAAAAATCGAACAAGGTGAATTTGTTGCAGTTATTGGTCTTTCAGGTGCCGGAAAATCAACGTTAATTCGCTGCATTAATCGTATGCATGACATTACTAGTGGGCAATTGGTTGTTGATGGTGTTGATGTAGGAAAGCTAAAAGGAAAGCAAATTCGCAGGTTTCGTAGAAGGATTGGAATGATTTTTCAATCGTTTAATTTAGTGACAAGAACATCAGTCATCAATAATGTGTTGGTCTCCTTTGTACCAGATCTTCCCTTATGGCGAAAGTCACTCGGTATTTTTACCGTGGAACAAAAAATAAAGGCTTTGGATGCCCTTGATAAGGTAGGGATACTCGATAAAGCCTATATTCGAGTTGACCAACTATCAGGCGGGCAGCAACAACGTGTTGCTTTAGCACGTACACTAGCACAAAACCCAGATATCATCTTGGCGGATGAACCAATTGCATCATTAGATCCTGTTACTTCTAAGTTGGTCATGGACGACTTTAAAAAGGTAAATAAGGAAATGAACATATCCGTTATCATGAACATCCATCATGTCGAAGTAGCCTTAGAGTATGCAGATCGGATTATTGGCGTTCGTAAGGGAGAGATTGTCTTTGATGGAGAAGCGGCACTTGTTACTCAAGAATTACTTGATGAGATTTATGGTGGGAAAGTTGATGAGGTGAAATCCTCCTTAGAGGAGAGCGTGGCGTATGTATGATAAAATCTTTCCGCCTAAAAAACTATTATTACCGAATGGAAAAGTGATACTAGAAAAGAGATCTCGAACACCACTCATTATCATCCTATTACTAATTGGGATTATCATCTCAATAGAATTTACAGGCTTTAATTACAAAGTACTTATATCAAGAATAAACCAATTTTTCATCATTATTGGTCAAATGATCCCGCCGAATTGGAGCTACTTACCAAGCTTATGGAGTGCATTAATGAGTACTCTTAAAATGTCGTTACTTGGTTCAATTATTGGGTCGATCCTAGCACTTCCTGTTGCAGTCATGGCATCCTCTAATATTATCAAATTGAAAGCAGTTGTCGTCTCTACTAAGGTTGCCCTAAGTCTTCTTCGGACGTTTCCTACACTGGTGTCAGCGCTCATTGCCACCTTTATCTTTGGGTTAGGGCCTATGGCAGGAACCGTAGCGATCCTGCTGTTTACAATTTCCTATGTTGGTAAACTATTATATGAACAAATCGAAAACGTAGATATGGGTTCTTTTGAAGCGATGGAGTCAATTGGAATGACAAGAATTCAAGCATTTCGTTTTGCTGTGATCCCACAAGTTCTCCCAAGTTACTTATCGACTTCTCTGTTTTGTTTCGAGGGGAATGTTCGTTATGCAGCCATCCTCGGTTATGTAGGAGCAGGGGGGATCGGTGTTCTAATTAATGAAGGTCTTGGTTGGCGCGACTACTCCAATGTTGGAATGATCATTTTAGCACTAGTAGTTACCGTCTATCTAATTGAAACAGTTAGTGAACATTTTAGAAAGAAGTTAATATAAAGCTTTTTCGTAAACTTTGTTCAATGCCTAGTTTGTAAAGTAACAATTTTTGTGAAAAAAGCTTAATATAAAGGAGTTAGTACGAGCTATGACAACATTAGAAAGGCAGTTGCATGCTGCGCCAAGGCATCACCGTTATGTGTTAACCGTAACATTCATCGTCATGATCCTTTTTACGTGGTCAGTGACCGCAATTAGCTTTAAAAGTGTAGATGAGACTGGTCTTAAGATCGCCTCTAATATTTTTAAGGGGCTCCTCAATCCAGATCTAAATTTATTATTTAATTTCTCAACTCAAAGTGTCCCTTATTTGCTAGTAGAAACTGTCGCGATCGCTTTTCTAGGAACGATCGTCGGCGCTATTTTAGCTATCCCATTAGCCTTTTTGGCAGCTACAAATATCGTACCTAGACCAGTTTCCTGGGTAACGAGACTTTTACTTATTTTTATTCGAACGATCCCTGCACTAGTTTATGGGTTAATGTTTATACGTGTAACAGGTCCAGGACCTTTTGCAGGTGTTTTAACAATCGGTATATCATCTATAGGTATGCTTTCGAAGCTATATGTTGACTCAATTGAAGAGATCGATACAAAAGTGTTAGAGTCAATGACTTCGATTGGATGTACAACGTTTGAGAAAATTCGTTACGGCATTATCCCACAACTATTATCGATATTCATGTCAATCATGATCTACCGTTTTGATATGAATATGCGTGATGCTTCTGTTCTTGGTTTAGTTGGTGCAGGAGGAATTGGGGCACCTCTTATCTTCGCAATGAGAGGGTATAAGTGGGATCAAGTAGGATCGATTTTGATTGGATTGGTTATTCTCATTTTAATCATTGAGTTAGTCTCTAATAAACTTCGATCAAAGTTAGTAAAAGGGTAATGCTCTGACGAACTCTAGATGAAAATTTAGAGTTCGTTTTTATTTTAATAATTTTAGCTTCACTAGTTTTTTGTCGACCTTTAGTAAAATAACTTTGTATTTCCGCTCTAGCAGATTAAAATAGATGTAGAATGGAGCTTTTAGCCTAACGCTTAGTATATGGGTTTCAATAGGGGGAGTATTATAGTGTATAAAAAGGTCTTAAAGATTGGTTCAATTATTATCATGCTATTTGTAATTATTTACTTAGGTAGTCTAATAAGTTGGGTGTTCAGACCTCTTGTCGTTTTCGTACAGACTTTATTTCTTCCAATACTTTTAGCGGGAATTATGTATTACCTATTTAGACCGCTAGTGACCTTGTTGAGTAAAAAGATGCCAAGGGCTTTGGCCATCTTGTTATTATATGTTGGTTTAATTGCGCTGGGAATAGGAGTAATTTCTTTCATTGGTCCAGAATTGCAGAAGCAGTTTACGAATTTAATTGTCAGTATGCCTGTCATCATTGCTGAACTCCAGTTGTTAATTACCAATTTGCAGCAAAATGAACTAGTCGTAAGATTTGGCCTATCAGAAGTATTTTCCATTGAAGATTATATTGAACAAATTGGACTCGTGGTTGGGGGTCTAGTTGGAGATATATTTACTAGAAGTGTAGGGATCATCGGTACAGTATTTAGCGCTTTGTTATTACTATTTATCGTTCCTTTCATCCTTTTTTATCTGTTAAAAGAGGGAGAAAGACTTCCGAAGTACTTCCTGAAATTTTTTGCTGAGGATAAACAGGATGAGATTAAGCCTATCCTTACGAATATGGATAAGACATTAAGTAGTTACATACAAGGGGTCTTAATTGTTTGTTCGTTTATCGGAGTTCTTTACTACATCGGTTTTACGAGTATTGGCTTAGAGTATGCACTTGTTCTAGCGATTTTTGGAATGATCACAAATGTCATTCCGTATCTCGGTCCTTGGATTGGAGCAATCCCATCAGTAACCGTTGCTTTGCTTCATTCTCCGATGATGGCATTGTTTGTGTTAATCATTGTTGTTGTTATTCAACAAATTGAAAGTATCTTTGTTCAACCACAAATTATTGGTAAAAAGATGTCACTTCATCCAGTGACGGTTATGGCACTAGTGTTAGTCGCAGGACGTTTCATCGGTATTGTAGGAATGATCCTAGTGATCCCGATTTATGCGATCGGTAAGGTAATTGTCACTCATCTATATAGATTGTGGAAGGTAAAAGAAGAAGGCAAAAGAAATGATATGAACGAGAGCGTTTAGAGACGCTCTCGTTTTTAATTTACACAGAGCCCCAATAACTCTTCGTGACATTTGGTAAGTGTAAAATTCCATCTTTTTGATAGAAATCAAAGAGGTTACTAAACTCTTCTAGAAATTGTGGATATAATGGATCACCTTCTTTCAGGGCGTAGGAGGCTGAAAGGTGACGCCCAATAAAACTTGATTTGTCATAAAGTAATGGGAAATCATAGCTGTTATAGGAGTAGTCTGTAGTGAAAAAATTATTATACACATCAAGATCTTCTTCAATTCCGTTTGAAAACCCACGAAAGTCGCTACAATATTTTTTGAATATCGAAATAATCTCCTTGGAAACGTCTGAATGAATGTCTCGATTATTGAACACGATGAAAACCTTTCCTCCGGGTTTTAAAATTCTCTGGCATTCTTTTTTAAACTTCCCCTGGTTAAACCAATGAAAGGCTTGGGCAACCGTAATAATATCAATGCTGTTAGCTTCTAGTGTTGTATTCTCTGCCGTTCCATTAATGGAAGTGAAACGAGTATATTCATTTAACTCACTTTTCGCAACATCGCGCATTTCTTCGTTTGGCTCAACAGCAACTACTTGTAACTGAAATTTTAATAGCTTCTTAGAGAAGATACCGGTTCCGGAGCCGATATCTGCAATGAGCGAGTTCTTGTTTAGATGAAACTCCTCAATTATATCTTTAATGAGTTGGTCTGGATAATCGGGTCGGTACAGAGAATAGATGCCTGCTTTTCCGTTAAATTTATGAGTGTTGTCCATAGTATCACTCCCTCTAGCTGTATCTTACAGTAAAATATCCAGTGTCTGATATTAATGGCCCTAATATTTACAAACTCTTAATGTATTATTGATAACTTTACAATCTAAGTAATTTTTTAACAATTCTCATAGTATCTTAACGCCTACTTAGTACAGCCTTAACATTAGCGGTGTAAAGTTTTAATTGTAGAAACAATACATAATAAATTAACGATTGAC
Organism: Anaerobacillus alkaliphilus; assembly: GCF_004116265.1. Classification (NCBI taxonomy): domain Bacteria; kingdom Bacillati; phylum Bacillota; class Bacilli; order Caryophanales; family Bacillaceae; genus Anaerobacillus; species Anaerobacillus alkaliphilus. Next base: position 113,844 of record NZ_QOUX01000025.1, read on the forward strand.
ACTATTAGGAGGAGAAAATTGTATGAAGTTTTTTGGATGGAAGTTTCTGAGTTCGGTAGTTTTAAGTGCTGCTCTTTTAGTTGGCTGTGGTGGTCAGGAAACGACAAAGACACAAACTAGCAATACGACTGTTGCTGGCGAGACAGTTGATGAGAGAGCTGATTGGCCGAAAAAAGTTAGATTTGCAGTAACTGGTATTGATGGGATGGAAGAATTACAAAGGAATTATGGTGCCTTTCGAGATATAATTCAGGATTTAATGGGGGTTGAGTTTGAATTTTTTGCTTTATCAGATCGTACAATTGTCACAACTGCAATGGAATATGACCAAGTCGACATGGTGTTATCTGGTCCATCTGAATACGTTCTTACGAAATCAGCTGTACCTGGTGCTGAGCCATTGGCGGCTATTGAGCGTGACCAATACCACACAGTTTTTATCGTAGCAGAAGATAGTAAGTATCAGACGTTAGAAGATTTAAAGGGTGCCAAGATTGCGATGAAGGAAGCAGGATCTACGTCAGGACATATTGGGCCAAGCTCAATCTTAATTGATCACGGATTTAACTTAGATAGGGATGTAAATATCCTTTTACTAGGTGGTGCTTCTGTTGAAGCGTTAAAATCTGGTGAAGTAGATGCAATTGGTGATGGTATCCGTGTCTACAATAAAATGGTTGAAGAAGATGGTGAAGGTAAATGGAGATTGTTACATGAAGGACCTCCACTTCCTCAAGATCCTTTCGTAGCATCACCAAAATTACCTGAAAGCTTTAAAGCAGAGTTCCGCCGAATCCTATTTGAATACGAGGAAGATATCTTAAATGCCATCTTAGCTAGCGAAGACAATAAAAAATATAACAAAGCGAGTATCGTGGAAATTTCAGATGCTGATTATGACTTAATGAGAAAAACATACAGCATTTTAGGCATTGACTTATAAGAAGGATAGGAGGGGTACTATGATTTCTCTAAAAGTAGAGAATATTTCAAAGATCTATCCCGACGGAACAAAAGCTTTAAATAATGTTAGCTTTACTGTAGAACCAGGAGAAGCCGTTGTGTTATTAGGACACAATGGCTCTGGTAAATCTACGTTGTTCCGTTGTATTACTAGCTTTGAAAAGCCGTCAGAAGGAAGTATTTTCATAGATAAAACGAACATTATTGGTCTCAGTCAAGGGCAGTTACGACCAATCCGAAAAAAAGTGGGAATGGTTTTCCAACACTTTCATTTAATTAATAATCTGTCTGTGTTTCAAAATGTGTTGTTTGGAGCTCTTGGATCTGTAAAATATTCTTTTCAAGCATTCGCACCAGTAGCTTCTCCAGAACTACGCGAGAAGGCTATGGAGTGTTTACATAGGGTTGGTTTAAGTCATTTGGCAAAACGCAGAGCGGATCAACTATCTGGTGGGCAACAGCAACGCGTTGCAATTGCTCGGATGTTGCTTCAGGACCCTGAGGTTGTTTTAGCGGATGAGCCAATTGCAAGCTTAGATCCCAAAGCAGGGAGAGAAGTCATGGACTTGCTGTGGGATGTAGTAGAAGAGCGAGGATTATCGGTCATTAGTATTTTGCATCAAATGGATATTGCCAAGGAATATGGTGATAGAATTATTGCCTTAAAAAGTGGAAATGTCGTAATGGACGATAAAATCAAAAATATTAGTGAAGACTTTTTACAGGATTTATACCAACACGATGTAGATATGGACTTAGTCCAAGAAACTATTACGGAGAAAGGTGCGTAACCAAGTATGAGTGAACCAGCCAAAAGGTTAGACAAAAATCAAAATCTTAATCAACATATGCCGCCTCGTTGGAAGAACCCATCGATCTTAACTTGGTTACTTTCTGTCGTTTGTATTGCCTTTATTATCTCAGGATTATCTAGTGCCAATATCACAGTGGACCGTTTATTAGGTGGAGTAGTTAATATGGGAAAATTTATCGGCAACGCCTTTCCTCCTGATACTACGAGAACGTCAACCATTTTCGCTAGAATCGTAGAAACATTTGAGATTGCTTTAATCGGAACTTTAGTTGGTGTTTTATTAAGTCTTCCTATTGCACTTTTATGCTCTCGCAATACAACACCTCATCCAATCATTAGTGTTTGCACTAAGGGGATCGTTTCAACAATGCGTACAATACCTGACCTTATCTGGGCATTAATCTTTGTTATTTCTGTTGGTCTAGGTCCATTAGCCGGTATTTTAACCATTGTTGTTGATACGATTGGATTTTGCGCAAGATTTTTTTCAGAGCGAATAGAAGAGATGGAAAAGGGACCTTCTCAAGCTCTTGAATCAACGGGAGCGACGAGATTTGGTATTATTGCTGGATCGACGATACCAATCGGATTTCCATCTTTTGTAGGGACAAGTCTTTATGCAGTTGAAAAAGCCATTCGTTCTGCTGTTATTTTAGGGTTAGTTGGAGCCGGTGGAATAGGGGTAGAACTTAGTACCGCTATGTCTTTACGAAGATTTGATGAAGCACTGATGATTATTATATTAATCTTAATCGTTGTTTTAATCGTGGAACAAGTATCATCAGCGATTCGAAAAAAGGTAATTTAGTTAGACTGGAAGTCTCTAGGGGCTTCCAGTTTTTCGTTGTGGCATACTCAATGATTTTTTCGCAGATACGAGAGCGCTTATTTTTTGAAAAAATGCTGTTTTTACGATTTCTGGGACACAGAAGGACGTTATTCTTTACTAAGATGTCGCTGAATGAGATGGTCTAAATCCACTGATTTTTCACATATATATAGATGGGATAAACACAAAACGTCAGGGTAGGTGAATTCATGGATCAGTCATCAAGAGATAACAAGAAAGTGGATGGAAATAGTAAAAATGAGCAGCTAGAAGCATTCCGGATCCAAAACACAGGTAATAAAATGACCACCAACGAGGGCTTAAAAGTTGCAAATACTGAATCAACCTTGAAAGCTGGAGATCGCGGTCCAGTACTTATGCAAGATTTTCATTTTTTTCAAAAACAGATGCATTTTGATACAGAACGCATCCCAGAGAGAGTAGTTCATGCCAGAGGCTCTGCGGCGCATGGGGTATTTCAGTTATATAAGTCGATGAAAAAGTATACTATAGCTGGTTTCTTGCAAAATCCTGGAGCAACAACGCCTGTATTCGCGCGTTTTTCAACGGTTCAAGGGGGAAAAGGATCGATGGATACTGCCCGCGATATCCGTGGTTTTGCCGTGAAGTTTTATACAGAAGAAGGAAATTACGATATATTAGGTTTACAATTTCCGGTATTTCAAATTTTTGATACCTTTAAATTTGTGGACTCGCAACATGCACTGAAACCTCAACCGCACAATCATATGCCGACGGCTTCGGCTGCGCATGATAACTTTTGGGATTTTGTTGCTAACAATCCAGAAACAGCTCATTTTGTGATGTGGGCCATGTCAGACCGAGCCGTTCCAAAGAGCTATCGAATGATGGCAGGTTTTGCGATTAATACCTTCCGTTTTGTTAATGAACACGGGAAATCAACGTTTGTAAGATTTCATTGGAAACCTGTTCTTGGGGTTCATTCATTCCTTAATGAAGAGTCGTTAATGATTGGAGGATTGGACCCTGATTACCACAGGCGAGATTTATGGGATGCGATTGAAAAAGGCGCTTATCCTGAATATGAGTTAGGTGTACAGCTAATCGACGAAAAGGATGAGTTTAAGTTTGACTTTGATGTGTTAGATCCGACGAAGCTGTGGCCGGAAGAGATCATCCCGTTAGAAATCGTTGGGAAAATGACATTAAATCGAAATGTCGATAATTTCTTTGCTGAAACTGAACAAGTAGCATTTGATGTGACAAACCTACTGCCTGGTATTACGTTTTCTGATGATCCAATCTTGCAAGGAAGAACATTCACCTATAAAATTACGCAACAACATCGGTTAGGTGGGTCCAATTATCCAGATTTACCGATTAACCGGTCAATTTGTCCATTCCACAATAACCAGCGGGATAGTTTTATGAGATATCGAATTGACGTTGATCAAGTCAACTATGTTCGAAATTCAATAGCTGATAATACACCTTCTCCTACACCACCGCTAGAAGGTGGGTATTTCGATTATCCAGATAGAGTAGAAGGCTATAAAGTAAGAGAGAGTAGCAATTCATTTAAAGATTTCTACTCTCATGCGAGAATGTTTTGGAATAGTATGTCAACTGTGGAGAAACAACATATTATTGAAGCGTTTAGCTTCGAACTTGCTCAGGTAAAAAGCGAGTCTGTTCGTCAGCAAGTGGTTGATGTTTTCGTCAATGTTGACAAGGAAATGGCGAGGACGATTGCTGATAATGTAGGAGTAAACCCTCCTGTTGGAGAGCATGTCCCAGTTACGGCTTCTTCACCTGCTGTTAGCCAAGCAAATACACCGCATTATCCACATACATTAAAAGTTGGGGTGTTAATTGGAAATGGATTTAATGGCTCTGAGGTAAGAAGTGCTCTTGAGGCTCTTCAGCAACATGGGGTTTTTATAGAGTTAATTAGCGAAAAACTCGGCTATGTCACAGGTGACGATGGTACAAAATTGAAAGTTGATCAAATATTTGTTAGCACTCATAATGTTCTTTACGACTCTCTGTACGTTGTTGGCGGACGAACTGACAATCAGACAGTGTTCGATAGTAACGTCAGCGTGTTTATAAATGGAGCATATAGGCACTATAAACCAATTGGTGTAGCAACAACAGGCCAAGCCTATATCAATCCATCAGAAGGTAATAACTTAGCTGGAGTATTATTCGCGACAAATACTCCTAACTTCGGTAAAGACTTTGTCTCTGCCATTGCCAAAAGACGTTTCTGGGATAGGCAATAATAAAGGTGTAGCTTTGGAGAGTGTCCCAAAAGGGAACGCAAGACAGCCTCACGTGACATTTGATGGCAGAGGAAGTTTTAAAAGGGAACGCAAGAGAGTCTCACGTGACAAATGAAGCGAGAAATTGTTTCAAAAGGGAACGCAAGACAGCCTCACGTGACATTTGATGGCAGAGGAAGTTTTAAAAGGGAACGCAAGACAGCCTCACGTGACATTTGATGGCAGAGGAAGTTTTAAAAGGGAACGTAAGAGAGTCTCACGTGACATTTGGTGGCAGAGGAAGTTTTAAAAGGGAACGCAAGACAGCCTCACGTGACATTTGATGGCAGAGGAAGTTTTAAAAGGGAACGCAAGACAGCCTCACGTGACATTTGATGGCAGAGGAAGTTTTAAAAGGGAACGTAAGAGGGCCTCACGTGACAAATGAAGCGAGAAATTGTTTCAAAAGGGAACGCAAGACAGCCTCACGTGACATTTGATGGCAGAGGAAGTTTTAAAAGGGAACGTAAGAGAGTCTCCCGTGACATTTGATGGCAGAGGAAGTTTCAAAAGGGAACGTAAGAGAGTCTCACGTGACATTTGATGGCAGAGGAAGTTTTAAAAGGGAACGTAAGAGAGTCTCCCGTGACATTTGATGGCAGAGGAAGTTTTAAAAGGGAACGTAAGAGAATCTCACGTGACATTTGGTGGCAGAGTGGACTTCTGTCAAGAAAGTGGACGATTTTAAGAGAGAATTTTAATTGTGGTTGCTTATGTTTTATAGCTAAATTTGAATTCCTTGTGAGATTTAATCTATCTTAATATTCAAACAAATGCATGTGA